>DAOTHC010000005.1:0-23499 GCA_035447465.1 Acholeplasmataceae bacterium | reverse complement strand
GTATTGAAACTGTCACCTGGAAAAGATGTATGGATATGAATGATCGCAATCTTCGTGAGATTGAAACACCTCAACGAAAAGACGGTTTTGTCATAACTGCAGCGAGCGAAATCATGGCGATCTTAGCACTTGCTACTGATCTATCAGATTTAAAACGCAGAATCAATAACATTCTGATCGGTTATGATAAAGAAGGAAAACCAATTCGCGTGAGTGATTTGGGTGGCGCAGATGCACTCGTATGGTTGTTAAAGGATGCATTAAATCCAAATCTTGTTCAAACGATTGATGGTGTACCAACATTTGTTCATGCCGGACCATTTGCTAATATTGCACATGGATGTAATTCAATTGTTGCTACCAAACTTGCTTTAAAGTTAGGCGATTATGCTGTTACAGAGGCTGGATTTGGTGCTGATTTAGGTATGGAAAAATTCTTGGATATCAAGATGCCACAACTTGGAAAACAAGTCGATGCAATCGTCATTGTGACGACACTACGTGCTTTAAAATCACATGGTGGTGCTGAGAACTTTAGTGAACCTAATTTAGAAGCTATGAAGAAGGGGTTACCTTTATTAGCTAAACATTTAGATAATATCAAACGCATAGGATTACCTGCAGTCATTGCAGTCAATCATTACTTTAATGACGTCGAAGAAGAAGTTGATTACATGATGACGTGGGCTAAAGAAAATGGTCATCGCGTTGCCTTCTGTGATGGGTTTGCTAAAGGTGGAGAAGGTATGGTTGACTTAGCACAAATCGTTGTAGAAATTGCTGAACAAAAATCTACAATCAATCCGATTTATGATGCTGCTGATTCACCTCAAACGAAGATTGAAAAGATTGCTAAGGATATCTATGGTGCGCAAGAAGTTGTGTTCTCAAAACGAGCGCAAAGACAACTTGCAGAATATAAAAATCTTGGTTGGAACTTGCCTGTATGTATGGCGAAAACACCATTATCTATTACTGGAGATGCAAGTGTACATGGCTTACCAGAGCCTTTTACACTTCATATATCAGACATAAGACCATCGCTTGGTGCAGGTTTCTTAGTCGCATTGACAAAAGGAATTATGGTTATGCCTGGATTAAATAAGAAACCACGTGCATTAACGATTGAAATTGATGATTTTGGACGTGTCACAGACAAGGAGTGATTGATGTGATTTTACTTGATGGATATCGGGTTGCAAACGAGAGAAACAAAGCGCTTGCTTTGCAAATCGAAAAGCATGTTAAAAAGGGTGAGAGAAGACCTCATCTATCTATCATATTAATCGGTAACAACCCAGCCTCTTTATCCTATGTTAAGGGTAAAGGTAAAGCGTGTGAAGTTGCTGGTATTGAACACACACTCCATCATTTAAGTGAAGATGTGTCCTTTGATGAAGTCTATCAACTCATCGATGAACTCAATCAAGATCCTTATGTTGATGGTATGATTTTGCAGTTACCCATACCTAAACATCTTGACGAAAACACGTTAATTGATGCCATATCAAAAGATAAAGATGCAGATGGATTTCATGTGGTTAACCAAGGAAATCTTTATCAAAAAAAGCCAACCATATATCCTGCAACACCTAAGGGAATTATGACGCTTCTAAAACACTATGATATTAAGATTTCCGGATTAGATGCTTGCATTGTTGGACGATCCAATATTGTTGGTTTTCCAGTCGCACGCCTTTTAATGGATGAAGGTGCAACCATCACGGTATGCCACCGTCAAACCAAAGATTTAAGTGCTCACACCAAAGCCGCTGATCTCTTAGTAGTTGCATCAGGTAAACCTCACCTCATCACGAAAGATATGGTTAAACAAGGTGCCATCATCGTTGATGTCGGTGTTAACCGTGTCGACGGAAAGCTTGTTGGCGATGTTGATTTTGAAAACATCAAAGATATGGCAAGTTACATCACACCAGTTCCTAAAGGAGTTGGACCTATGACGATTAATGCACTCTTAGAAAATACCTACGAACTTTATCTAAAACACGACAAAAGATCATAAAAATCTTCTTTACTTCCTATAGGATGCTTGCTATAATGTTTATGTATTTAATTATCGTATAAGTTATCTTCTGATGGTGATAACGTTTCTACCGCAATGCCTAAAAATTGCGACTACGATCGTTAAGCATGTAGGGGTTGTTTGATTGTTCGTAGCCTGAACAGGTATTTAAATACACAAGGGGACACACGGGGGATAGGTAACATCTTTGTAACCATGATTGTGTCTTAAAAGAAGAACACCCACTTTTATGGGTGTTTTTTTTGAGCGAAAAAATGATAGAATGGAAATAGAAATAAAAAAGGAGCTCGATTATATGAGTATTTGGCACGACATTGATCCTTCCCGTATTCAACCGGATCAGTTTATCGCAGTCATCGAAATATCAAAAGGTAGTAAGAAGAAGTATGAGTTGGATAAAGATACTGGCATGATTATCTTAGACCGTATTTTATTCACTTCAACTCACTATCCTGCAAATTATGGATTTATCCCAAGAACGTATGCTGGTGACAATGACCCACTAGACGTTTTGGTTCTCTGTCAAGAAGATATCGAACCATTAAGCTTGGTTAAATGTTATCCGATTGGTGTCATGAAAATGATTGATTCAGACGAAATCGATGAAAAAATTATTGCTATTCCTCTTGGTGATCCATCGCTTACACAGTATAAAGATATTAGTGAATTACCTGCGCATTTATTGACTGAAATGGGACACTTCTTTGAAGTATACAAATCCTTAGAAGGTAAAAAGACATATATTTTAGATATTGAAGGCAAGGAAGCAGCAAAAAAGATTATTGCACAAAGCATGAAGACATACGAAGAAAAATTTCAAAAGTAAAGGATGATATAAGATGGGAAGAGCATTTGAAGTACGTAAGGTAGCAATGGCTAAATCAGCCGCTGTCAAGAGTAAACTCTATGCAAAATATGGCCGCGAAATTTACCTCGCTGCGAAATCTGGAACACCTGATCCAGATACTAATCAAACCTTAAAAAGAATGATTGAAAAGGCTAAAAAAGAACAGGTACCTGCTGATGTAATCAAGAGAAATATTGATAAAGCTAAAGGTGGTGGGGATGATAACTTATCATCCATTCGTTACGAAGGTTTTGGTCCCGGGAATTCAATGTTTATCGTTGAATGTTTAACAGACAACGTCAACCGTACCATTTCTGAAGTTAGAAATTGTTTTACTAAAACAGGTGGTAAACTAGGCATTTCTGGATCAGTTGTTCATCAATTCAACCATCAAGCTGTATTTGCTATGAAAGACATTACAGAAGATGAGGTTCTTGAAATTCTAGTTGAGCATGACTTAGATGTCAGCGATATTGAATCAGATGATGAAGGCGTCACAATTTATAGCGATGCAACCAATTTCAACGCCATTCGTACAGCGTTCAATGAAGCTAAACCTGATTTGGATTATGATACAGAAGAAATCATGTGGTTGCCTATTATGGAAGCAACCTTAGATAATGAAGAAGATCAAGAAAAGTTCGAAAGATTAACCAATATGCTTGATGAACTTGATGATGTTCAAGATGTTTATCACAATGTTTCTTTATAAGAGTATTTCTAAATAGATTTCGATATAGTAAAAAAACGTAAGAAAGTTAATGAAAGACAGCTTTCAAAACCATGGAAACTGTCTTTTAATTTGCATGTTATTATGTTATAATAACTTGAAGAATATTCGAGGAGGACCTCATGGACTTATATGATGCAGATCCAATCATTCACGCGATCATCGGTAAAGAAAAAAACCGTCAAGAGACGCATATTGAATTGATTGCTTCTGAAAACTTTGTTTCACAAGCTGTATTGGATGCACAAGGTTCCATTCTAACGAACAAATACGCAGAAGGATATCCTAAGAAGAGATATTATGGTGGTTGTGAATTTGTTGATGAAATTGAATCGCTTGCTATCGAGAGATTGAAAACACTTTTTAATGCTTCGTACGTCAACGTACAACCACATTCTGGTTCACAGGCTAACATGGGTGTTTACATGGCGTTATTAAATCCAGGTGATCGCATATTAGGTATGTCGCTTGCTGAAGGTGGACATTTAACACATGGATTTAGTTTGAATTTCTCCGGGAAATTGTATCAGTCATTTTCTTATGGTGTTGATGAAAAGACAGAGATGATTGACTATGATAAAGTCAGAGAGATTGCGCTTGAAGTGAAGCCTAAACTGATTATTGCTGGTGCAAGCGCTTATTCACGCATCATCGATTTTAAAAAGTTTAGAGAAATTGCAGATGAAGTTGGTGCCTATTTACATGTGGATATGGCTCACATTGCAGGTCTTGTTGCTGCTGGTGTTCATCCATCACCTATGCCTTATGCACACATCGTCACTTCAACAACCCACAAGACCTTGAGAGGTCCACGTGGTGGTATCATTCTAACCAATGATGAAGAAATTGCTAAAAAGATGAACAAAACGGTTTTTCCTGGTATTCAAGGTGGACCACTCATGCATGTCATTGCAGCAAAAGCTGTTGCATTTCATGAAGCTTTATCAGAAGATTTTGTTCAGTACCAAAAACAAGTTATCAAAAATGCTAAGGTTTTAGCTGAAGAATTAATGGCGTTGGGTTATCCAGTTGTCAGCGGGGGAACTGACAACCATTTAATGCTTGTCAATGTGAAGAGCAAACTTAACATCACAGGTTTAGCAGCTGAAAATCTATTGCACAGAGTTTCGATTACATGTAATAAGAATGGCGTGCCATTCGATAAAGAAAAACCTGCTTACGCTTCAGGTATTCGTTTGGGAACACCTGCTGTCACAACAAGAGGTTTTAAAGAAAATGAAATGAAATTGATTGCGCATTGGATTGATCGCGCTCTATCAAACAAGGATAATGAAGTTATTCTCGAGGAAATTAACCAACAGGTCCTTGAACTAACCAAGAAGTATCCATTATACATGAAGGGAGTATAAATGACATGATAACAAAAACAAAGTATATTCCAGATGGCAAAAAAGAACTCAAAGAATCACCTATTTTGCATTATCTCGATGCAGATTATCTTTATTATCCAGTAACTAGCCAAAGATGTCCAGATGGTGTCACCTGTGTGAGAGGTGGACAATTCGTCAAAGTCGGTGAAGTGGTTGGTACAAGAAAAGGTGCATTTTTTGAACAACCTATGCACGCAACCGTCAGCGGTGAAGTTGTAGGTTATGAAAAGCATATTGATAACAGTGGAAAACTAGTCGATTGCTTAATCGTAAAAAATGACAAGAAGTATGAACTTCATCCTTCCATTGTTGAACGCAGTGATGAGGACATTGAAAAATTAACAAAAGAAGATTACATTACAATCATTAAAGATGCAGGTTTGGTAGGATTAGGTGGTAGTGCATTCCCAACGTATATTAAATTACAAACAGAAGATCCCATCGACGTTGTGATTGCTAACGGTGTTGAATGTGAACCTAATCTGATTGCCGATTACTCATTAATGATGAATAATCCACGCGAAGTCATCAAAGGTTTAATCTATGCAATGAAAGCTTCTGGTGCAAAACGTGGTGTCATCGCCATTAAGAAAAAATACAAAGAAATCGAAGAAAGATTGAAGTTTGTTCTTCAGGAATTCACAGATTACAACATCGAAGTTGTTACCGTTGGTAATTTCTATCCACAAGGATGGGAACTTGCGATGATTAAGAATGCTTTAGGCATTAAAATTCCTCAAGGTCAACTATTATCTAAATATGGCGTTCTTAACTTTAATGTATCGACACTACAGAGTATTTATAATGCAGTTAAAAAAGGTTTACCTGTTCTAGAAAGACTCTTTACCATCAG
Organism: Acholeplasmataceae bacterium; assembly: GCA_035447465.1. GTDB lineage: Bacteria > Bacillota_I > Bacilli_A > Acholeplasmatales > Acholeplasmataceae > Peloplasma. The sequence continues at coordinate 17,634 of DAOTHC010000005.1, read as the reverse complement.
CGGTGATGGTATTCACAACAAAAACTTTAGAGCACGTATCGGTACACTTGTTCAAGATTTAATTGAACTTGCTGGTGGTTATAAAGATGAAGAACTTCCTAAAGTCATGGTTCTTGGTGGACCTATGATGGGAACTAACATCTTGCAAGATGATGTCGTCATGACACATACAACCACCTCGCTTATCGTGATGAATGAAAAGAAGGAAAAAGAAGAAGCTTGTGTGCATTGTGCATCATGTGTCTACTCTTGTCCGGTCAGCATTCAACCTGTTCAGATTATGAACGCTTATAAAACACGCGATAAAGATGCTCTCAAAATGCTTGAAGTTAACAAGTGTATTGAATGTGGTTTATGTTCATACGTTTGTCCTTCAAAGATTCATTTAACAGATTATATGCGTAACGGTAAACGTTTCGCGAGCAAATAGGAGGGAAACATGCAAACAATCAAACAAACAAGTCCCTATGTCCGTAAGGATGTAAGCACGAAGCGCATGATGATAGATGTCTTAATTGCATTGATTCCTGTCATTGCGTTTTCAATCTACCGTTTTGGTGGTGATGCGATACTCCGTATTGTTGTATCACTCGTTGTCATGGTTGGTCTTGAAGCACTGATCTTTGGATTAACTCACAAACCATCTAAAGCAGAAAAATGGATTGACCGTGTAAAATCACGCTATCAAGAATATTCGATTAACAATATAACTGCTCCAGCTATATCTGCCGTTATATTTGCGATGCTAGTTCCAAGTAAACTACCCATTTATGCAGTCGTCATTGGTGCTACATTTGGTATTGTCGTTGCTAAAATGCTTTTCGGTGGTTTAGGATCCAATATTTTCAACGTCGCTGCCGCAGGACGCATATTTATTGCACTTGCTATCACAAGTATGTTTGACGGCACTTATGTAGGTGTTGACTTAGTTGCGGGATCTACAGCATTAACAACACTACGTTCAGGATTAGGGTTCCCTGGAGTACTTAATAGTTACACATTAGGTGAACTTTTCTTTGGTTTTGTTCCAGGTGCTATGGGTGAAATTAGTTCTGCAGCAATCTTAATTGGTGCTGCATACTTGATCATTCGTAAATCAGCAGACTATCGCGTCATATTATCAACAGCTATTACATTTAGCGTACTCATGTTATTTGCTGGATTGAATTTATATCCAGATATGGCATTTGAATATGTCTTATTCCATCTTTTCTCCGGTGGTGTTATGTTCGGTATGGTGTTTATGGTAACAGATCCAGTGACATCTCCAGTGACGCGTCCAGGACGTTGGTTATATGGTTTATTAGTGGGTGTTGTCATCGTCTTAATTCGTCTATTTGGAGCTTATCCAGAAGGTGTTGCATTCGCGATTTTATTTGCTAATATGTTTGTACCACTTATTGATTATCCAAAGTGGTCAACGAATAAGATTAAGCCTGCGTTTATCGTCGGGTACATTGTTTTACTTGCTATCTTTAGCCTCGTTGTTTACTTTGGTGTAGGAGGTAACTTAGCATGAAGAAACTATTTGAAAAACCAATGTTTCATTATACATTCGTTTTAACAGTTGTAGCTATCGTATGTGGATTAATGATTGGGGGCATGAATGCAATTACAGACCCCATCATTCAACGCAATCTTGAAGAAGCAGAAAGAAAGGCTTATCAAGAAGTATTACCAGCAGGACAAAACTTTGAAGAATTAGTTTTAGTTGATGGTGTTCCTGCATCTGTTCAAGGTGCTATTTTAGGTACAGACGCTAACGGTAACGTCGTTGGTTATATTTATACTGCGAATGGCTCAAACCAGCATGGCTCAATTTCTATTGTCATTAGCGTTGATGCAAGTGGCGAAGTTTTAGGAGCTAGCATTCTTTCAATCAATCAAACAAAGGGTATTGATGATACACGTAACAATTTACAAAGTTTTGTGGGCACACAAATCGGATCAACCAATCCTATTGGTGATATCGTTACAGGTGTCACAAACAGTTTGAATACAATTAAAGGATTACTTACTGATATTTCAGTAGCACATGGTTTATTGGCAGATGTTCCTTCTGATCCTTATGTTTCATCATTTGGTGAAGGGTATACATTAACAGATGATACAGCATTTGTTGCTACAGCGAACATCACAGGTAAGAAAATCGCTAAAGATGCATCAAGTACTGTTGTTGGTTATGTTTATTATTTAACAGGAATTGGTGACTACGAAGGATACGATGGAACTGTGACTGGTAAAGGTATTGGTATGGAAGTTCTATTTGATGAAAACTATGTAGTTTTAGATGTTTTCATTCCAGAAGGACAATATCAACACACCCTCGGATATCGTAATCAGATTTTAACTTATGCAGAATCATTTATTGGTAAATCACCAGTAGATTTTGCTGATGCCATGTTAAATCCAGATAATTTAGCAACAGGTGTAACTTACACAAGAAATTTGGTCAACGTATTACTCAATGCGTTGTTGGATGAGGTGAACTGAGATGAAAATGAACAAACAAAATCTTTGGTTGCTGATCAACACAGGCATTATTTTAGTTATTACAGCATTATTTCTCGTTGCGAGTGAAAATTGGATTCCAAAAAATCCTGAAGATTTGCTTTTTGGAACTACTGTTGAACTTAAAAACGAATCTGATGTTGAAAGAGCTCCACTTTCTGGTGGTTATGCTATCGTTGACTACAAGGTAGAAGCTTATAAAGGTGATAAGTTATTAGCTACAGTCTATAATGTAAAGATTAAGAACGGTTATACCTATAGTGAAGATGATGAATTCGGATTTATCGAACTTCTCGTAGCTATTGATCCAGCTGGTAAAGTTAGTGTACAAGTTGTATCACTTAATCAATCAGATTGGACGGTTAAAGGTATTCAAGCTTATATCTATGAAAAATATGATGGTATTGCCTATACCGATGTTAAGAACTTACCTTCCTATGATGCAGCTGATATCACAGCTGGTGTAACAGCTACTGATAGTACAAGCACCATTCAAGCCATCATTCAAAAGGCAATTGATATTCATTATGATCTTATTATTGATGATCCACTTGTTACAGTTTATGGTGAAGGCTATGTTATCACAGAAGATACAGCATTTGTACCATCAACATATGTGGTTAAGCGCGAAGTCGTTAAGAGCTCATCAAATGTTGATTTAGGTTATGTCTACACATTGACAGGCGCTGGCGACTATGATAACGGTGAAGAACTTGTTACAGGACACACCGTAACACTTAAGGTTGCATTTGATGTCGATGATACTGTATTAGCAATTTTAATTCCAGAAGAACTATATGGTCACACCGCTGGTAACAGATTAGCAAAAATTCAATCCTATGCGGATTTACTTATCGGATCTACTGCAGATCAGTTTGATACAGTCTTGTCTAACCCGGGTGATATCGTCAGTGGTGTTACCTACACCAAAAGTTTGGTTGACATACTGATAGATGCACTTATTGATGAGGTGAACTAACATGACAGAAGCTAAAAAAGTTCCAGTTAAAAAAGCAGCAAAAGCTACTGAAAAAGAACCTTCGTTATGGGAAATATTCACCAAAGGTATTTGGAAAGAAAATGGTATCTTCGTCATGGTTCTCGGTTTATGTCCAGCATTAGCTGTCACATCAACTTTTGAAGGTGCATTTGGTATGGGTATCTTGGTTATCCTTGTCTTATCGATGACAAACACCTCGGTATCACTTATTCGTAAAGTTGTACCTGATACAGTACGTATTCCAGTCTATGTCATCATTATTGCAACCGAAGTTACCATCTTAAAGATGCTTGTTGATGCATTCGCTCCAGCTTTAGCGACTGAACTTGGTGTGTTTATCGCACTTATCACAGTTAACTGTGTTGTCTTTGGTAGAGCAGAATCATTCGCATCAAAAAACAGTGTTCCAAAAGCTTTGTTAGATGGTATGGGTGTTGGTCTCGGTTTTACTGTATCACTCATGATGATTGGTTTCTTTAGAGAATTTTTAGGAACAGGAACCATCGTTTTAGGTAAAACATTACCACTTGGTTTTGAATATGTTGTTTTTGAAGGACTAGGTTTAAGTAAATACGCCTTTCAGGTACTTGTTCAACCTCCTGGAGCGTTCATGGTCATTGGTATTATTCTAGCCATCATCACAGCTACTAAACAAGCAAAGGGGGTTAAGAAATAATGAACTTAATCGCTATCTTAATCTCTTCAATGATTATTAATAATATCGTCTTAATGCAATTCCTTGGCCTCTGCTCATTCTTTGGTGTTTCGACAAAGATGAAATCAGTTGTTGGTATGGGGCTTGCTGTTATTACGGTTATATTCTTATCTGCGGTTATTACATATCCCATTTATTGGTATGTGTTAGATCCGCTCGGTATTAATTACATTGATACCATCGCGTTTATTTTAGTTATTGCTTCACTAGTACAGTTAACAGAACTAGTTATTAAAAGATTTAGCCAAAGCTTATATAAAGCACTTGGTGTTTATCTACCTTTAATTGCGACCAACTGTGCGGTATTAGGTGTTGCGTTAACCAACGTTGCTACACCACAATCTTATCCAGAAGCGCTCATGTTTGCTTTAGGCTCAGGTTTAGGTTATGCATTCATCATCATTACATTTACAGCAATTCGTATGCGCCTTGATTCAGCTAACGTACCCAAGGCTATGAAAGGTTTACCAATTGCGTTCATAACAGCTAGCCTTATGGCGATGGCGTTTATGGGATTATCGGGTATTATCTAATGCCATACTTAATTCTTGTTGGCATATTAGCTGCCTTTATCGGTCTATACATGGGTGCGATGTATTTAAATTCAAAGGTTGCTATTCCAGAATCATGCAAAGAAGCTTATTTAGAAGCTCAAACGTGTGAATCATGTTCTACAAAGAGTGGACGTGCATCATGTAACTTTAATGATGCCTTAGAATTTATGAAGGAGGTCAAGCTATGATTGAAGCATTATATCCCTTCATCGTTTTAGGGGGCATTGGTATTGTTCTCGGTATCGTATTATCATTAGCTAATCGATATTTACAAGTTCAAGAGGATCCTCGTATTGATGATGTCGAAAAATTATTACCTAATTACAACTGTGGCGCATGTGGAACACCTGGGTGTCGTGCGTTTGCCTCAGCCATCATTAGTGGTGAAGTCAAGAACTTATCGCGTTGCAAACCAGGTAAACTTGACAAGCACTACAATCCTATTTTGGAGTATTTAAAGGATCATCCAAATCCAGATGGCTCTTTAGTCGATGTAAAGATCTAGGACATCCATTGTCCTTTTCTTTACGTTTATGAAGTTTGAAATGAAATGAGGGATGCCCATGAAAAAAGGGTTCTTATTCGTGTTATTGTTCTTGAGTAGCATCATATTATCTTCGTGTTCTCAACTTGAAGAATACAGTTTTAGTTTCTATGATTATATGGATACTTTTATCAGTATAAACGTATCAACAGATAGTCAAGATAAAGCTGACGAGATCAAACTTGATATTAAAGAGATCTACAGAACATACCACGAAATTACAAATAATTATCTGCCACTATCAGAAAATTCAGGATTTATCACAAACGTTTATGAGATCAATAGAACCATAAACGAAGATGTTGAAATCGATAAAGAATTATATGATATTATGCTTGAAGCAAAGCGTCTGAATACACTAACAAATGGTTATTTTGATGTTTCTATCGGTAAGATGGTGGATGCTTGGAAAACTGTTATTTTGGATGAGGCCTATCAATACAGCGAAATTCCACAAAACGTCTATGAAAATATCATTTTACAACTTGAAAGTATTGATGTTGTGGAAAATCCATTTGTACTCACCGAAACAGCAGGTAAATACTATATTCGCTTAACAGACGAAAATGTCAAAATAGATTTAGGTGCACTTTCAAAAGGATATGCAACCCAAGTCGTTTATGAATATTTAGTTAATCGTGGTATTGAATACTTCTCGATAACTGCTGGAAGTAGTTCAATTTCTGTCGGTAAGAAAATAAATAGAAAATCAGAGATGTTCCATATTTCACTTGCCAACCCTGTTTCAACAAGCAATACATATGGCATGATTTATGTACAAAATAAAGCCATTAATACAAGTGGAAATTTTGAACAATATGCACTATATAATGGCTTAAGATATCACCATGTTGTTTCACCAAAAACAAAATTACCTGCACAATATTATCATACGGTTACCGTTTTAGGTAATGATGCTGGTGTTCTTGATGCGTTATCAACAGCGCTATTTTCGATGCCTGAAGATATATTTTTAGCTTTTATTGAACAGCATCAAGAGGATCTTGGCTTAGAAGTGATTCGCTTTAATTATGATGAAAGTATCACAACTTATCTATTAGATACGGTGTATGAGGAATATTAATGTTTAAAAAAATGGGTCTACAAAAGAAACGGGATATCTATTTAATTGGATTTTTATTCATCTTTTTAGGTGGTGTTTTTCTTGCTTTTAGACTCTTAGCATTTCATGAAGATGCTGCTATGGCACATATATATTATGGCAATTCTAATGATCCTATTGTGACCGTTGATTTTTCAAGACAAACCATTGAGAGACATTATGATCAATCCGTTCCTAGCTCGTATGATGGTGACTATCCAATCATTGATTTAGATCAACAAACGATTACGTTGTTGGGCGATTATACAGTCAATGGTATCAGACAAATTGTTGTTATTAAGTATGATTTTAATAAACGTAGTGTTCAAATTATTGAAGAACAAAGTCCTAACAATATATGCAGTAGAGAAGGAGAATCAACAGGCTGGCCGCTGATCTGTTTACCTAATCGTATTCGTGTCGAATTTGTTACAGATCAAGGTGATTTTACTGTTTAATCACGTATGAAGAAAACCCGAAAAATGGTTCTATTGGCTAATTTTCTAGCCATCGCCATTGTCCTAAATATCATCGAATCAGCCATTCCAGTTATTCCTGTTCCAGGAGCGAAACTTGGATTTGCAAATGTTGTTACACTGATTGTTTTATACGTGTACTCATTTAAAGATTCATCCATCATCACGCTATCAAGGGTGTTTCTTGTTGCACTACTTACTGGTAAACTTCTAGGACCTGTGTTTTACATGAGCTTTGCGGGTTCCGTACTTGCCATGCTAGCTATGGGATTATTTAAGAAATCTAATTTCTTTGGCATCTTAGGCGTCAGCGTTCTTGGTTCAGTATTTCACTGTATAGGTCAAGTTATTGGTGGTTATTTTGTGATTGGTTCAACCGCGATCATTCTTTATCTACCGATCATGCTATTCTTAAGCATTCCTGCAGGCGTTGTTACAGGACTTATCGCACAACGATTTTTAAAAGTCTGGGAGACATGGAACAAAGATATACAATAAAATAAGATTTTAACATTTACGCTTGATTATTCAAATATTGAATGATATAATGATTGCGCAAAACTTACTATGACTTATTGTCATGGCGGAAGGAGATAGACAAATGAAAACAGGAATTCATCCTAAATTTACAGTTGCTAAGGTCAAGTGTGCAACATGTGGAACTGAATATGAAGTAGGAACAACAGCTCACAACTTACGTATTGATACATGTTCAAACTGCCATCCATTTTACACAGGACAACAAACTTTTATTCAAGCAGCTGGGCGCGTAGAAAAATTTAATAAGCGCTATGGTCTAAACGATAAAAAGCAAGACAACAAATAACGTGATCATTCATCACGTTTTTTATTAGTAAATCGATAAGGAAGGGGATTTTTATCATGTATCATACTTACAAAAATGGTTTTATTGAAGTGGTTTGTGGACCAATGTTTGCCGGAAAAACCGAGGAGCTCATTAGACGTATCAAACGGTTAGAATATGCAAAACAAAATGTTCTCGTATTTAAACCTAAAATTGATACACGTTATGCTGTTGAAGAAATCGTATCTCACAACATGAGTAAAAAACCTTCTATTATTATTGAAAAAAGTCTTGAAGTTATGAGCTATGTCAAAGATGACACAGATGCTGTTGTGATTGATGAAGTTCAATTTTTTGACAAGGATATTATTGAGATTGCTGAGAATCTTGCTGACAAAGGCATTCGTGTTATTGTTGGTGGATTAGATCGCGATTTTAGAGGAGAGCCTTTTGGGCCTATGCCTGAATTGCTTGCTAGAGCTGAGTTTGTTACAAAGTTGACTGCAATCTGTGTAAAAAGTGGATTACCCGCAACCAGAACACAACGCATTATTAATGGTAAACCTGCTCTTTATACAGATCCTCTTATTTTAGTTGGTGCCAATGAATCTTATGAACCAAGATCGAGACATTATCATGAAGTCCCAGGAAAACCAAAAAAAATATAAGTTCATGAAGGCTGCTCTTAAAGAAGCAGAAAAAGCTGCAGCCATCGATGAAGTTCCTGTAGGCGCTGTTGTTGTATATCAGGATAAAATTATAGCAAGAGCACATAACCTAAGAGAGCAAAAGCAAAGTTTTTATGCGCATGCTGAGTTTCTCGCTATGATGAAAGCAGCTAAAAAAATAGGCAGTTGGCGATTGGAAGATTGTGATGTTTATGTTACAATGGAACCGTGCCCGATGTGCGCTGGAGCGATGATTCAATCTCGTATTCGAAACCTCTATTATGGAACATCAGATCCTAAAGCTGGTGGCATCGAAAGTGTTGTTCGTTTATTAGATATTCCATTTAATCATCATATCGATGTTGAATCGGGTATCATGGCAACAGAATCTAAAGAGATAATACAGTCGTTTTTTAAAAAGCTACGCCAAAAATAGATACCGAAAACCCCATCAAGCATCATCATTCAATAGTATCGTGTGAACCTGGTCAGGTCTTGATTGAAGCAGCCATAAGCATGTTTACTATGTGGGTGATGATGCTTGATGGGGGTTTTCAATGTTTCACATATTTAAATAAACATCACAAGTGATGATATAATGATAATATTGGAGGTATTAATCGATGAAATTAAACTTTAAGGTATACAAACAACTAACAACAGAACCTTTTTTAACACAGGAAATTGATGGAAAAATCATTGAGTTTCACTACATGAATGAAACACCATTTTTGTATCAATATGCAAGCAGAGGAAGATTTGCAATATGGACATCAGATGGTACAAATTATCGTGTGCTAATTGAAAAAACATACTATGAAGCGCTAGAAGATTTCTATCAAGTCGAAGTCAATAAAATTTGGTTAGGGTTCCTTGAGGGAGTCAGCAAATTAAGCAAGAAGATTAATTCTTGGTTTATTATTCCAACATTGGTTCTCTATGTCGTTATAGCTGGTCTTGCTACCTATTTATTTAAAGACTACACACTACAAATTTTGCTAGGTATGATCGTTTTAGTTGTCTTGAGCAACATGCTACAAGGTAGAATGGTGAATAAAAAAGTTAGAGAAGAAAACTTAAAAGCTCAAGACTTAATTCGTCAACAAATCGGTAATGAAAGATTTGAAAGCCTGATCAAAGCGCAGGAAGATCATTATCAAGAATACTTTAAGTTTCAGCAAGAACCAGAAAATGTTGATGCTGAATTGAATCAAGTAGACGACGATCAAGTAGAAAAAATAGAAGAAATTATTAATGAAGAGGAAACGAATAATGATGGAACAAAGAGCAATTAATGCGATTAGAGTTTTAGGTGTTGATGCAATTAATAAAGCAAACAGTGGTCACCCAGGTATTGTTTTAGGAGCTGCACCAATGGTATATCAACTTTTTACGGAATATTTAAACATAAATGTTAAGAACCCAAATTGGATTAATCGCGATCGCTTTATCTTATCTGCTGGACATGGTTCTATGCTGCTTTATGCAATCAATCATTTATCCGGATATAAGATTTCCATTGAAGATTTAAAGAAATTTAGACAAGTCGGCATTACGCCGGGCCATCCAGAATATGGACACACTGATGGTGTTGAAACAACAAGTGGCCCTCTTGGACAGGGGATCTCTAATGCTGTCGGTATGGCAATTGCTGAAACACATCTTGCAGCACGTTTCAACAAAGAAGGACTAAACCTTGTCGATCACTACACATATGTTTTATGTGGCGATGGTGATCTTCAAGAAGGCGTAGCTATGGAAGCTATGAGTCTTGCAGGACATTTAGGACTAGGTAAACTTGTTGTATTATTTGATTCTAACGATATTCAATTGGATGGTAAAGTATCACTTGCATATAGTGAAAATCATCAAAAGAAGTTTGAAGCAATGGGATGGGACTATCAACGAGTTGAAGATGGTAATGACTTGGTTGCTATTAATCGTGCAATTAAAAAAGCGAAAAAGGCAAGCGATAAACCGTCTATCATTGAAGTGAAAACAACCATTGGTTTTGGTACATCTGTTCAAGGAACTAGCAAAGTTCATGGTGCTCCAGTTGGACTTCAGGAAGCCGAAGTTTTAAGAAAAAACCTCAATTGGAATGAAGAACCTTTCGTAGTTCCACAAGATATTTACAATCATTACAAACAAAAGGTAGCTTCAAGAGGTTTAAGAGCTTATCGTAAGTGGAATTTACTCACGAAGAAATATCAAGAATTATATCCTTCTGAATACGAACAATTTACGTCCTTTTTCAATCAAGATATAGTCGTTAATTTGGATGATTTCACAAACGAAGTTAGTTCTGAAAAAGACGCAACGAGAAACATCAGTGGGAAAATTATCAATAAACTGTCTGCCATTAACTTAAATCTTATTGGTGGCTCAGCAGATTTAACTGCATCAACCAAAGCTAAAGGTGCTGATGGTCATTATGACAAAAATCATCGTTTAGGAAGAAATCTAAATTTTGGTGTTCGTGAACATGCTATGGGAGCAATCGTCAACGGTATGGTTCTACACGGTGGGCTCAAAGTCTTTGGTGGAGCATTCTTTGTTTTCAGTGATTACATGAAGCCAGCTATTCGTTTAGCAGCAATCATGCGTATTCCATCTATTTTTGTATTCTCACATGATACAATTGCAGTTGGTGAAGACGGGCCAACCCATCAACCGGTCGAACAACTTACGGGTTTAAGAGCTATTCCTAATCTCAACGTGATTCGTCCAGCAGATGCTAACGAAACTTTAGCAGCATGGAAGATTGCAATGGAGTCAAAATCGACACCAACAGTTATTATTTTGACAAGACAAAATGTCAATAACCAAAAGACAACATCGTATGAAGGTGTATCAAAAGGTGCCTATATCGTTTCAAAAGAAAATGAACACATAGATGGTATATTATTAGCAAGTGGATCTGAAGTTGGTCTTGCACTTGAAGCGAAATCAATATTAGAACAACAAGGTTTAGATATTCGTGTCGTCAGTATGCCTTCACACTATCTCTTTGAAAAACAGACAAATAAATATCAAAAAGAAGTATTACCCAAACGTGCTAAAGTTTTAGCTATCGAAATGGGATCTAGACTATCTTGGTATAAATATACATCATATGTTTACGGATTAGATGACTTTGGTATTAGTGCTCCTCTAGAAGTTGCACTTGAATACTACGGATTTACAAAAGAAAGAGTAGCTGAGTATTTTATTAAAAAATTAAGTTAAAGAAGTGATTGAATGATTTATGATGGCATCGTTGTTGGCGGAGGGCATGCTGGTATAGAAGCTGCACTTGCCATGGCAAGAATGAAAAAGAAAACATTGCTCATTACAGGCAACCTGAATAAGGTTGCTTCTTTGCCTTGTAATCCATCTATTGGTGGTCCTGCTAAAGGTATCGTTGTAAGAGAAATTGATGCCTTAGGTGGTCAAATGGCTAAGAGTGCTGATGAAGGGCAAATTCAAATAAAAATGTTAAATGCATCAAAAGGCCCAGCTGTTAGAGCACTCCGTGCACAAATTGATAAGATTAAGTATCCAAAAATCATGTTGCGTGTTTTAAAAGAAACACCTCATCTTGATTTATTAGAAGCACTTGTTGATCACTTAATCATAGAAGATAACGTGGTTAAAGGTGTTGTTTTACAAACTGGAGAGACATTTGAAGCAAAAACAGTCATACTAACCACAGGTACATATCTAGCAAGTAATATTTTAATTGGTAAAGAAAAAACGATTAGTGGTCCAACAGGAGATCCTACGACTTTTGGCATCAGCAAACAACTTAAAGATCTTGGTTTTGAGGTTCTTCGTTTAAAAACAGGTACACCTCAACGCATTGCTAGAGATAGCATAGATTACTCTAAAATGATTCCACAACCCGGAGATAAGATCAAACACACATTTAGTTTTGATAATGTGTATTATGATCAAAATCCCCAAGAATTATGCTATTTAACACATACGGCACAAACAACTCATGATATTATCAATCTTCATCTCAATGAGTCAGCTATGTATAGTGGCTTAGCCGAAGGTGTCGGCCCACGTTATTGTCCATCAATTGAAGATAAGATTGTTCGCTTTAGTGATAAAGAACGTCATCAGTTATTCATTGAACCAGAGAGTGTTGAACTTGACGAAATGTATGTTCAAGGTTTTTCAACAAGTTTACCTCGCTATGTACAAGATGAAATGATTCGAACCATACCAGGGCTTGAAAATGTTAGAATCATTCGTTATGCTTATGCGATTGAATATGATGCAATTAATCCAACACAACTTTATCCATCACTCGAAACAAAGAAAATTAAGAACTTGTACTGTGCTGGACAAATTAATGGAACAAGCGGATATGAAGAAGCTGCTGGACAGGGATTAATGGCAGGAATTAACGCTGCGCTTTCTGTCTCTGGCAAAGAACCACTCATTTTACAGCGCCATGAAGCCTATATAGGTGTATTGATCGATGATTTAGTCACCAAAGGTGTACTTGATCCTTATCGGTTATTAACATCACGAGCAGAACATCGATTACTTCTTCGAAATGATAATGCAGATCTTCGCTTACGTGACTATGGCTATCAAGTGGGTTTAGTTGATGAAGCTACATATCAAAAATTCCTTCATAAAAAAGTTCAATTTGATGAGTTAGTCAAAAAAGCTGAAGAAACAAAAATTATGCCTAATAACATTAATAATCAGTATCTGGCTAGTCGAAATTCAGCACCCATTTTTGAAGCTGTCTCTGTCTCAGATTTATTAAAGAGACCAGAAATCGGTGTTGAGGATGTTTTCCATTTTTTAGGTGACGATGTTAACGAAGATATTGTTGAACAACTTGAAATTAAAATCAAGTATGAGGGCTATATACAAAAAGCACTTCGAGAAGCTGAAAAAATGCAACGTCTAGAAAGCAAACAAATACCAGAGACTATTGACTATCGAATCATCAAGAATATTTCCTCAGAAGCAAGGGAAAAACTACATAAAATTAAACCAAAAACCGTTGGTCAAGCATCACGAATTAGTGGTGTTAATCCGGCAGATATTTCGGTTTTACTTGTTTATCTTGAATCGGGAGCGATGAATCGTGAACTTTAGTCAAGATTTATTTACAGGATTAGGTTTAACTATATCCAATGAACAACTAAAACAATTTCAGGATTATTATCAATTTCTTGTTGCATACAATGAAATTACAAATCTAACACGTATCACAGATGAAAAAGAAGTTTATTATAAACACTTTTTTGATTCGCTATCACTGACTAATGTTCTAGATTTTAAATCGATTGTAACCGTATGTGACATGGGTGCTGGAGCTGGTTTTCCAAGCATTCCCATTAAGATTCTTTTTCCACATCTGCATATAACCATCGTCGATTCATTAGGCAAGCGTATTACATTTTTAGAACAGTTAGTTGATTTATTGCATTTAACAAATATCAAACTAGTACATGATCGAAGTGAGGTATTCGCATTAACACATCAACTCACTTATGACTTGGTTACTGCAAGAGCACTGGGGCATCTATCACTGATTTTGGAGATGGGAACTCCAATGCTAAAGGTCAATGGATATTTTATTGCACCCAAAGGATCTCACTTTGAAACAGAGGTTAACGAATCAAAAAACGCGATTCAAACATTAGGTATGAAACTTTTAGATATAAAACAATTTGATTTACCATACGAATATGGGCAAAGAGCTAATCTTATATTAAAAAAAGAAAAACATGTCAAAGGTTACCCAAGGCCGTATTCTCAAATGATAAAAAAAGCCTTATAATAAATATAGAAAAAGAAGGGAGTGCCTCATGGGAAAAATAATTGCTGTTTCCAATCAAAAAGGTGGCGTTGGTAAAACAACGACAAGTGTCAATCTTTCAGCAGCATTAGCAGAACACGATAAGCGCGTCCTTTTAGTAGATTTCGACCCTCAAGCTAGTACAACTACCAGCTTAGGAATTAACCGTAGCATGCTATATTCTTCGATTAATGATGTATTGCTTGATCAAAAGGGTATACAAGAGAGCATCATTCATTTACCTGAAATCAAAATTGATGTTATCCCGGCTACGATTGAACTGGCTCATGCTGAGGTTAAATTGGACCATGATGATCGAGAATATATCCTAAGTCAAAAACTATCAGAAATTTCTGATTTCTATGATTTTATCTTGATTGACTGTCCACCAAGTTTAGGACTTTTGACAACCAGCGCACTCTACGCGGCTAATTCGGTCTTAATACCCGTACAATGTCAATTTTTGGCTATTGACGGTTTGACACAGTTACTTAATACAATACGCATTGTTCAGAAGAAGATGAAAGTCAATCATAAAGTACTTGAAATAGAAGGTGTACTTCTCACCATGCTTGATAAACGAACTAAAGCAGGATGGGAAATTGTACACGAAATCAAAGATTATTTTAAAGAAGGCGTTTTTGATACGATCATTACAAGTAATGTTGCTGCTCAGGTTGCTCCAACTTATGGACTACCAGTTTTGACATTTGCTCCGAAATCACCAGCAGCAAAATTGTACAAATCTTTAGCAAAGGAGATTGTGAACAATAATGAGCGAAGAAAAGAAAGCTAGAACATTGACCGATCTATTGCATGAACATCATGTTGATGATGTGCTTGAAGGAGAAACAATTGAAGAAATTAGACTTGATGAGATTAAACCCAATCCTTTTCAGCCAAGACGCATATTTGACGAAGAAAAAATCGATGAACTAGCACAATCAATTAAAGAACACGGTGTTTTTCAACCTATTATATTAAAAAAAGTTAAAACAGGATACATCATTGTATCTGGTGAACGAAGATATCGTGCAGCCCTAAAGGTTGGACTAAGTACAATCCCTTCAATCATTCGTCAGTATGAAGAAGCAAAAGTCGCAGAAATTGCTCTTGCAGAAAACCTTCAAAGAGAAAACTTAACACCGATTGAAGAGGCAGAAGCCTATAAAATCATCATGAAGAGTTTAAAACTAACTCAAGTTGAACTTGCCAAAAAAGTTGGTAAAAGTCGCTCTCACGTTACGAATACCTTAGGATTGTTAAATTTACCGATAGAAGTTCAAGAAATGTTGCTGACAAATCAAATTAGTATGGGTCATGCAAGATCATTAAGCAAACTCGAAGATCAAAAACAAATTATTAAACTTGCACATCGTATAGTCAGTCATCAATTGAGTGTTCGCCAAATCGAAGAACTTGCAAAAGTTGAAGTAAAAACAAACAAGATTAAAAGAAATACCGTAGCTAAATACAGTAAAGATGAAAAAAGACTTTCAGATAAACTTGGTTTAAAGGTCAAGATTGACGACAAAAAGATAGTTATTTATCTTAAAGATGCCACTCCTCAAGAGATTGTAGAAAGTATGATGAAGAAATGAAATATCAAATCGGAGACATAATTATTACTAAAAAACCACACGTTTGTGGAAATGATCGTTGGAGTGTTGAACGCATAGGTGCAGAAGTAAGGATCAAATGCACGAAATGTGGTCGAGAAGTTATGATGTTGAAAATGGATTTTGATAAACGCATTAAGAATGTCATAACCAATCAAGTAGCAAATCAATAAGACTTAAAAAAATAAAGCCTTTGACCGTCTATATATATCATATATAAGGGTTAATTGGCTTTTTCATTTCAGTATTAAAATGGTTTAAAACGTAAAAAGCATTTTTTGTCACGAAAGTTGTTGCTTTTTTGTAAATGATACGATAGAATATAAAAGCAAGCCCAAAAATGGAGGGGTAGCGAAGTGGCTAAACGCGGTAGACTGTAAATCTACTCCCTACGGGTTCGGCAGTTCGAATCTGCCCCCCTCCACCACTTATAAAAACGACCTTGTGGTTATGAGACAAAAAGTCTCCCAAAAATATTGACAAGGTCATTTTATAATGATAGAATGATTAAGCACGCCCGACACAGGGCATGTGAGAAGGTCTTTGAAAACTGAATGATGATGAGTGTATCGAGATTAAAAAAAGAAATACAAAAAAGAGCTATTAACAAACAAACTATAAATTTATGGAGAGTTTGATCCTGGCTCAGGATGAACGCTGGCGGCGTGCCTAATACATGCAAGTCGAACGAAGCACTTCGGTGCTTAGTGGCGAACGGGTGAGTAACACGTAGGTAACCTGCCCTCAAGACGAGGATAACCGTTGGAAACGATGGCTAAGACTGGATAGGAACCGAGGAGACATCTTCTTGGTTTTAAAGGACCTGGCAACAGGTACGCTTGAGGAGGGGCCTGCGGCGCATTAGTTAGTTGGCGGGGTGAAGGCCCACCAAGACGATGATGCGTAGCCGGACTGAGAGGTTGAACGGCCACATTGGGACTGAGACACGGCCCAAACTCCTACGGGAGGCAGCAGTGGGGAATATTGCACAATGGGGGAAACCCTGATGCAGCGACGCCGCGTGAAGGATGAAGGTTTTCGGATCGTAAACTTCTTTGATCGGGGACGAATAATGACGGTACCCGAAGAACAAGCCACGGCTAACTACGTGCCAGCAGCCGCGGTAATACGTAGGTGGCAAGCGTTGTCCGGATTTACTGGGTGTAAAGAGCATGTAGGCGGGAATACAAGTCAGATGTGAAATGCTGCGGCTCAACCGCAGCCCTGCATCTGAAACTGTATTTCTTGAGTACTGGAGAGGAAAGCGGAATTCCTAGTGTAGCGGTGAAATGCGTAGATATTAGGAGGAACACCAGTGGCGAAGGCGGCTTTCTGGACTGTAACTGACACTGAGGCACGAAAGCGTGGGGAGCAAACAGGATTAGATACCCTGGTAGTCCACGCCGTAAACGATGAGTACTAAGTGTAGGGGAAACTCTGTGCTGTAGTTAACGCAATAAGTACTCCGCCTGAGTAGTACGTACGCAAGTATGAAACTCAAAGGAATTGACGGGACCCCGCACAAGCGGTGGATCATGTTGTTTAATTCGATGATACGCGAAGAACCTTACCAGGTCTTGACATCCCCCGCGATGCTTTAGAGATAAAGCGGAGGTATTCGGGGAGACAGGTGGTGCATGGTTGTCGTCAGCTCGTGTCGTGAGATGTTGGGTTAAGTCCCGCAACGAGCGCAACCCCTATTGCCAGTTACCAGCGGGTCATGCCGGGGACTCTGGTGAGACTGCCGGGGACAACTCGGAGGAAGGTGGGGACGACGTCAAATCATCATGCCCCTTATGTCTTGGGCTACACACGTGCTACAATGGCT
>DAOTHC010000004.1:0-24443 GCA_035447465.1 Acholeplasmataceae bacterium | reverse complement strand
ATTTATGAAGTCAAGTAGAGAATTAAGACATCAGGCGTGGGACTAGCTCAGAAAGAGCTACTGGATGGTGTTTGTCGTTACATTAATCGTAGCCTTAATACCAGCAGGTTCTTCGATCGCTATTGTCGGATTTGTTGTGATGGGACCCCTTATGGTTGGTCAGGCGATTTATTTAATTGATATGGTTGAAACAGGATCAGATGGTAAAAAAATCGAACTTGTTATCGATGCATTCAAGAAGAGTTTTGTTAATTCATTCTTAGCAATTCTATTAACAACTATTTTCACCATGTTATGGTCATTGTTATTCATCATTCCAGGTATCATCAAATATTTCGCATATGCAATGACACCTTATATCATTGCTGATGATCCAGAAATTGATGCCATGGCTGCAATTGATAAATCACAAGAAATGATGAGAGGACATAAGATGGAGCTTTTCTTATTACATTTAAGCTTTATCGGATGGTACTTATTAGCTGGTTTAACATTCGGTGTTGGTATGATCTTCTTATTACCATACGTGAAGACTGCAGAAGCAAACTTCTATGTCGAACTTCGTGGTAAAAAAGTTGTAACAGCTGAACTCGAATAAGTTTAAAATTTTAAATGATTCAACTAAAGGTGCTTAGCACCTTTTTTTGTTGGTAAAAGAAAAAACCCAGTCTTTGACTGGGCATTCATGAATTTTTTGATTACCAAAGATGATGTACGTGTTCTTTAATGTAGGCATCATAGATGTCTTCGACATACGTCATTTCTTCTTGGGTGAGTGGCTTTAAAAGAGCTGCTTTCACATTTTCTGTGATCTGTTCTGGACGTGATGCTCCTGGTATAACGGTCGATACAGCATCAAACATTAAGATCCAGCGTAGCGCATAGAGTGGTAATTGATCTTGTGGAAAAAAGCTTTTTAGTTTGGATGCCGCTTCTAATCCAAGATCAAAGGGGACACCCGAGAATGTTTCACCTTTATCAAAGGATGCACCTTCACGATTGAATGTACGATGATCATGAGGACCAAATGTTGTGTTCTTGGTGTACTTACCTGTGAGTAAGCCACTTGCAAGTGGCACACGAACGATAATGCCCACATTGTTTTCCTTTGCTTTTTCAAAAAGCTCTTGAGCGGGACGTAATCTAAACATATTGAAAATAACTTCAATCGCTTCAACACCGGGGTACTGCATTGCTTTTAAGCCTTCTTCAATCTTTTCAATGGATACACCGTAGTGTTTAATCTTACCCTGTTTCTTAAAATCATCCATCAAGTTAAACACGTATGGATCATCATAAAGATCTGTTGGCGGACAGTGGAGAAGCACCATATCTAAGGCATCTACCTGTAGATTTTTTCTCGAATCATCGATAAACTTTGTTAAGTTTTCTTTGGTGTAAAGATCTTTATCTTGTTTGGGTAGTTTTCTTCCCACTTTGGTGATCACAAACATCTTGTGATCTTTCTTTTGGTTAAATTTACCAATGGCTTTTTCTGACATGCCGCCTTGATACACATCTGCTGTATCAAGTGCATTGATACCTAAATCAAAAGCCTTTTGAAGTGTTTCTTCTGCAACTTCTTCACTAAATGGATCTCCCCATCGTGAGCCGAGTTGCCATGTTCCTAGTGATATTTCTGAAATGTCAAATCCTGTTTTACCAAAAGGTCTTGTTTTCATGATACCTCCTTACATGATATACGCTTGTTTTTTTAAGTCTCCGTAATTGATGTCATAGTTAACAATGATGTCTACTTTAGGCATTGCTTGAAAGTCAACGCTCAACTTTGTTTGTGGGTTATAGTTTGTGATAATGATTGGTCCCCAAATACGTTCTGCAAATTCAGGATGATCAATAAATGGGTTTCTATTGTTTTGTGAATTATAGATCACTTCGTTACGATTTCTTTCAAAATCATCAACAGGGTCTTGGATATGCCATCTTAAGAGTAAATCTAAATCACCAACAGTTGATGTATTAATGATTAAATTCCATCTGACGTGCATATAGAAGATAATACGTGCTATATCTCCTTTATCTGCTTCTCCAGGGAAATAACCACCAGAGACAACACCATGAACACCTGAACCGTATGCAAATGGAAGATCACTTCTCGTAGAATTAATGGGTTGATAAATTGGTTTCAAATTCTGTAAGTCTGATGCTATATTTGCAACACTGTTTTCAGCGCTAGCTCCAAGTTTGCTCTGTGGCCATACATGCTCTCTGGACCATGTTATCCCTGCATCCCACACACCAGAAACAGATGCTCTACTATAGACCAATATGACATTGTTTGCATTATTTGGATCACGATCGGAATCATCTAAAATATAACGTGCATCACCGTATGTTTGTAAATTCATCACTGAGATAAGTGTTCTTAATTCAAATTTTAACTGTGAATCAGTTACACCCGATAAAGACGCATAATAATCCGTATAAACACCATCATATGTCCAAAGTGCATAAAGTGTGATGTCTGATGAAATAAGTGTTTCATCATCAAAAAGAATTGTGCCTGCAACATTGGTTGTCCAAGCTTCTAGTGTGTGATTTTCTTTGGTTAAGTCTACAGGCAATGTAACTAATTCACCATAGATCAGGTTCTGTGTACCAATTTCTACACCTTCACTGATGAATGTAACAACATAACTGTTACGATCAAAATAAAGTTTATACGTAGTTGGTGTATTTGTAACTGTACCTGATGTTTGACTGAGTTCATCATTTAAGGTAAAGCCTTCAATCGTGAGTGGTAATTGAACGCTTGAATCAAGTGGAGCTGTTAAAGTTGTTGTTGATTCAAGCGTGTAGTTTTCATCATCAATATTTTGATAATAAACTTCAACGGTATAACTTCCCATGGGGATTTCAGTAAGTTTAGCTTCAACGGTCATCGTTTGATTGACGGGGTGTGTAAATTCAAAGCGTGTCGTTAATTCAGGTGCGATATACCAACCATCAAACGTGTAACCATCGACAGATGGATTGGCAAATCCAGCGATATACTCTCCAGCTTTGACCGTGACGGTTTTAATAATGTCATCTTGAACTTTAAAGGTGACGGTCACGTCACGATATAAGCCTAAAACTGTGACATAAAAATCACGTGTTAGTGACTGTGAACCTACAGTAACGGTGACGGTCAATGTGACGTCTGTGTTCACTTCAGGACGGTTGACGGTACCAAAGTTATCAATAATCGATGGGTGACTGCTTTCCCATGATAAGGTCGCATTTTTATTTCTTTCTGATGAAAGGGGTAATGTGACGTGTGTTGTAACAGATGCGAGTGAATCCGTATCAGCAAACGTAATATCAATGCCGTTGATCACCGCTTCAATGGATGCTTCTTCTTGACATGAAATTAAGAAAAATGTGGTTGCCAAAAGAAACATCAAGACGAATAATTTTTTCATAATATACCTCGTTTGATTTTTAGAGTGCATATCTATTTTATGATAGATTGATATAAATAACAACTTAAAAAGTTAAAACGTCTTCTTTTTATGATTTAAAAAGAAAAACGCATCATGTGGATGCGTTTAAACCTTTTTATAATCAATACCCGTTAGGTCAATTTTAAACCGACAAGCCCCATCATGTCCTAGAGCAGATGATAACATTTCAATCGGTAAATCTGCATCAAAAATGACATCAAATGGGAACTTCGTAAACCCACCACTACAGTAACACCAATTGGATGAAATCTTAAAAGGGTTATCTTTTAAAACTTCACGAGCAAAGGGACAATGACATAAATAATAGGCTTGTTCATCTTGTGTTTTTGCTTCTAGAAAAGCTTTCGTATCATAAGGAATCTTCGTGATATATAAGGAGTTACCCTCTAAAACGGCTGACATCACTTCTTGATTTTGTTTGACATACTCAATCACTTCAGGTGTAATGTGCTGTTCAAACCAAACTTTATTCTCTTCATAATGATTGGTTAACTCTGCTACTTTCCGATCATGAAGATCTTTTAAGTACGCTTCAAGTGATGGTGCCTTTTCATAATAGATTTTTTCTTGCATATAAACTTCTTTAGGTATTTGATGATGGTTATCTGCTAAGACTCTTCTCAATTCTTTTTCATCTAATTTCGATTCTAATAGTTGAATAAAACCATTCGTAAATTGTGTGATCTCATGAAGAGGTGTACCTAAAACAGGAATCTTCACCTGGCTCATGATATCTTTCGTTCTTTCTTCATTAACTACTTTTGCTAATTTTTTCAAAATGGATTCAATCACACCGAGTCCCCCAGTGTATTTCGTCATATGAATAAAATGTTCATGCATATCCATCATTTTAAAATAACGCATCAACATAACACGGTATTGCGATTGGTTTCAATCAAGTACGCAATCACTTTGTCCAAATCACTTAATGTCATATGATCAAGTGATGATGAACATTGCGTGATCACATACTGATCCATTTCTTTGATAAATGATATGGCTGTATCCACATCTTTTAAATGATTTAATTCATACCATTCTCTTAACCCTTTATCATTCATGTGATTCACCTCACATCATATAGTTTCATCATAACATGAAATTCTTGATATGTTAACAAAAACTGGTTTATCGCATCCTAAAGCAATAAAAAACAGGCCGAAGCCTGTTTCATTATTAAACAAATTCAATGATTGCCATTGGTGCAGCATCGCCGCGTCTTGGCACAGTTTTAATGATACGTGTATACCCACCATTACGATCTTGGTAGCGTGGACCAAGTTCAGAGAATAACTTTTGAAGTGCATTTTGGCCTTCTTTAACATCCTCAAAACGAACGGTTTCAGCAGCTTGTCTGCGTGATGCAAGCGTACCTTCCTTCGCTAAAGTGATCATCTTGTCGGCAAGTTTCTTCAATTCCTTAGCCTTCGCTTCTGTTGTTACGATACGTTCGTTGATGATAATATCAGTAACAAGGTCACGAAGAAGGGCTTTTCTCTGGTCGCTTGTGCGTCTTAATCTACTATAAGCCATGATTTACTCCTTCTCTTCATCGTCAAAATGAAATTTTGATTCTTTATTTGAGGTGTTTTCAAATTCTAAGCCATGTTCTGAAAGTTTTTCCTTCAATTCCTTAAAGGATTTTCTACCAAGACTTCTGAAACGCATAACATCCTCTTCAGTCAAACGAATGATTTGACCTACTGTGTAAATACCAGAACGCTTCAAGCTATTGAATAAACGTACTGATAAATCTAATTGTTCAATCTTCATGTCTAATTTCTTGTTGGTCGGTTCTTCTTCCTGTTCAAAGATGAAGTCTGTTGATGCAGCTTTCTCACTGATTTGAACAATGGTATTGAAGTAGTCGATCAGCATCTTTGATGCGAGTGCTAACGCTTCTTTTGCTAAAATAGCACCATTGGTTTCAATTTCTAACATCAGTTCATCAGCATCTCCTCTTGTCTTTTCAACATGATAAGATACGCGTGTTACTGGTGTATAAATCGAGTCGATGGGAATAATGCTCTTTTCGTTTCTTGAGAAACCTTTATTCTTATCTGCAGAAACGTAACCAACACCACGACGAACGGTAACCTCCATGGATAAACGTCCATTTTCAGCGAGGTTTGCAATCACCTGGTTTGGATTGATAATTTCAACGCCATCAACATGATTGAATTCTTTTGCGGTAACCGGACCGGCACCAACTGCATAGAGTTCAAGTTTTTGTTCAAAGTCAGGGTCGTTAGAATCAACTGCGAAGATGACCTTCTTTAAGTTTAAGACAATACCCATGACGTCTTCATAAACCCCTTCAATCGTAGAGAATTCATGCTCAACGCCATCAATTTTAATATTGACAATTGCTGCACCTGGAAGTGAAGAGAGTAGTACTCTTCTTAATGCATTACCAAGGGTAATACCATATCCTCTTTCAAGAGGTTTAATGACGAAGCGCCCTTTATTGCCATCGACAGATATTTCTTCAACTGCGGTTGGTTTTTCAAATTTTAAATCTTTCACAAGTTACCCCTCCTTTTAATTAGCCACGTGGACGTTTGGGTGGTCTGCATCCGTTGTGTGGAACTGGTGTGACATCTTTAATTGCAGTAATTTCAAGACCTGCTGCTTGAAGCGAACGAATTGCTGCTTCTCTACCTGGACCAGGTCCTTTGACAGATACTTCAACCTTGATCATACCGTTATCCATAGCTGCTTTAGCAACAGCTTCTGCTGACATTTGTGCAGCATATGGTGTTGACTTCTTAGATCCCTTGAAGCCTAGTGCACCAGCACTGCTCCATGCGATTGCATTACCATCAACATCGGTGATCGTTACGATTGTATTATTAAAGGTTGTATGAATGTGTGCAACACCAAGGGGAATATTCTTTCTAACCTTACGCTTTGTAGTTTTTTTCTTAGCCATGTCTTATTCCTCCTTTACTTCTTCTTACCGGTGACTGCCTTTGGCTTACCTTTTCTGGTACGCGCATTGTTACGTGTGTTTTGACCACGTACAGGCAATCCCTTACGATGACGAATACCACGGTATGAACCAATTTCCATTAAGCGCTTAATGTTTAATGTGATTTCACGACGTAAGTCACCTTCGGTAATGTACTTTTGCATTTCAGTACGAATGCGGTTTAATTCGTCTTCAGTTAAATTCTTGACGCGTGTATCTTCGCTGATATCTGCGTCCTTTAAAATTTGTTTGGAAGTGGATAATCCAATCCCATATACATAAGTTAACGAAACCACGACGCGTTTGTCGTTTGGAATGTCAACGCCTGCTATTCTTGCCATAGTTTCCTCCTACTATCCTTGTCTTTGATTATGTCTTTTATTTTTTTTGTTAATGACATAAATTTTACCCTTACGCTTAACGATGATATCGTCTTCGCTTCTTTTTTTAACGGATGCTCTAACTTTCATACCATTTCCTCCTTATTTGCGGCGGTACGTAATGCGGCCGCGTGTTAAATCGTATGGTGATAACTCTACAGTTACTTTATCACCAGGTAAAATGCGTATGTTATTCATGCGGATTTTACCAGATACGTGTGCCAAAACGATGTGTCCGTTTTGGATTAGTTCTACTTTAAATTTTGTATTAGGCAATACTTCAATGACTTTCGCCTCGACTTCAATTAAATCTTCTCTTGCCATAGACTCACTCCTTTTTTGCAATCGTTAAGATCTCATAACCAGTTTCCGTAATCACAATCATATGCTCGAAATGAGCTGAAGGCTTGCGATCAGTTGTGACAGTTGTCCAATTGTCAGACAATATTTTGACGCGTTTGGTTCCGAGATTGACCATCGGTTCTACGCAAAATGTCATTCCCGGTTTTAATACAGGTCCCTGATGGGGCTTCCCAAAATTAGGAACATAGGGGTCTTCGTGAAGACTTCTTCCAATGCCGTGACCGGTGAACTCTTCAACGATACCGTAACCAAATGGTTTGACATAGGTTTCAATCGCATGCGAGATATCCGAAACCTGATTTCCTGGTTTTGCTTGTTCTAATCCTACGTAAAGACTCTTTTCAGTAACCTCAAGTAATTTTTCGATTTCTGGTGTGACTTTACCAACAGGATAAGTTGTTGCAGAATCAGCGTGATATCCTTTGTAATTGACACCAAAATCTAAGGTAATGATGTCTCCTTCTTTAAGTATGTGTTTATTTGAAGGAATACCATGAACAACAACTTCATTGATTGAAGTACAAATGGATCCTGGAAAACCATGATAACCCTTGAAGGATGGTGTGGCCCCAAGATTGATAATAAATGATTCGGCGAGTTGATCGAGTTGAAGCGTAGAGATACCAGACTTGATATGTTCTTCAAGCATTTTTCTAGTTAAATCTAAGATGCGTCCTGCTTCACGCATCAACTCAATTTCACGTTGTGACTTGATTTGTATCAATTCATCTCACCTAATACTTTCTTAATGGTTGTATCCGTGTACTCAATGGTTTGTGTGCCATCAATTTCAACAATAGAACCTTTAGCTTTATAATAACCGATGACTGGTTCAGTTTGATTGTAGTAGATGCGTAATCTTCTTTTAACTGTTTCTTCCATATCATCAGCGCGCTGAATGAGTTTACCACCATCAACATCACAGATGCCTTCAACTTTGGGTTTTTTATTGGTGATGTGGTAAACAGCGCCACATGTTGAACAAACTCTTCTACCAGCGATGCGATCAACAATGACGTGATCAGGTGCAGCAATGTTAATCACTGCATCTAATTTCCATCCTTGTTCAACCAAAAGTGCATCAAATGCTTTGGCTTGTTCAATGTTTCTAGGATAGCCGTCAAAGAGAAACCCCTTCTTGCAATCCTTCATTAAGAGCCGGTGACGAACGATTTCATTAGTAATGTCATCTGGTACAAGTTCGCCACGATCGATATATTCTTTTGCGATTTTTCCTACTTGCGTTTTATCTTTATATAATTCACGAAAGATATTACCTGTAGAAATATGAGGTATATCGTAATGCTTGACCAATAACTCGGCTTCTGTACCCTTACCCACACCGGGAGGGCCCATCAATATGATGCGCATTGCCGTAACCTCCGCTTACTTGAAAATGCCGCTGTATTCGGTTTGACTTGCGTCTGTTTCCACCTGTTGTGTCGTTTCAATAGCAACCCCAACGATAATCAGTAAGCTTGTTCCACCTAATGTAATAGCACTTGCTTCTGCAGCGGTGAAACCGAAAACAATCGATGTTAAAATCGGTAAAATCGCTAATACAACAAGATATACTGTACCGATGACGGTAATCTTGAAGAGGAGCTTCGCGATGAAGTCCTTAGTTTCAATACCTGGACGAACACCTGGAACATATGCATTCGACTTCGTGAGGTTATCTGCAATCTTCTCTGGATTGATCGTTAAGAATGAATAGAAGAATGAGAAGATGATGATTAAAATCACGTAGAAGATAAATCCAATGGGTTGTTGGTAATTGAAAATGCTGTTAATCCATCCACCAATACCTGATGTTGTATCTGTTGATGAGAAACCAATAATGGTTAATGGAATACTTAAAATAGTTTGTGCGAAGATGACTGGAATCACGCTTGCACTGTTAATCTTCATAGGAATATGAGAATCAGCTTTTCCTTGACGATTAGCATATTGAATAGGAATCTTTCGTGTTGCAATATGCATGTAAACGACACCTAATAGGATACCGAAATATAATGTGAGGATGAAGATGAAGATGACAATGTCCCATCCACCTGCACCATTGACAATATACTTTGTCCATAAGGTTGTCCACATAGATGGTAAGCTGGTTACAATACCTGCAGTAATTAAAATGGATGTACCATTACCAACACCGCGTTTTGTAATTTGGTCAGCTAACCAAATCATCATTGCTGAACCACCCGTCATAACGAGTGCCATATAAATATAGAAGAAATAACGATATTGTGTAACTGCTGATGCTTCGAGTGAAGAAACTAAGATGCTACCGTTAACACTCATACCTAAGATCAGTGCGAACGCTTGAATAAATGCTAATGCAATGGATGAATAGCGTGTGATACGGTTAATCTTTTGTTTCCCTGTTTCACCTTGTTCGCTCCATTCCTTAAAGGAAGGAACAACCATTTGAAGCATTTGGATAGCGATCGATGCCGTAATATAAGGAGAAATCCCTAATGCGACAATCGAGAAACGCTCTAAGGCTTGACCACTGAAGTTATTCAAGATGGCAATAAAGCTTCCGCTTGATTCCATAACTTGTTTAATCGCATCAGTGTTGAAGAGTGGTACAGTAATATGACTTGCAATTCTAACAACCAATAGAATGATCAATGTGAATGCTAATCTTAGCATCACGGTTTTGTTACTTAGAATTCGTTGTATACGTAGCCACACTTTACATCACCTCTACAGTTCCACCAGCCGCTACAATAGCTGCTTCAGCAGCCTTTGAAAATACATGTGCTTTGACTGTTAACTTCTTTTCTAAGGTTCCATTTCCTAAAACCTTAACACCAGAGTTAAGTTTTTTCAAAACATTGCGAGCAATTAACACTTCTGGCGTTACAACTTCACCATCATTGAATAAGTTCAAATCAGATAGGTTAACGACAGCGTATTCTTTACGGTTAACATTTTTGAATCCACGCTTTGGAAGTCTTTGGAAGAAAGGAAGCTGTCCGCCTTCAAAGCCTGGGCGTGGACCGCCACCAGAGCGCGCGAGTTGACCTTTCGATCCTTTACCAGCTGTTTTACCAGTTCCAGATCCTGGACCTCTACCAACACGTTTACGGTTCTTGCGAGCACCTTCTACAGGTCTTAATTCGTTTAACATGGGTCGTCCTCCTTACTCTACTTCTTGTACGTCAACCAAATGGATGATGGTGTTTACCATACCGGTAACGGCTTCATTAGCCTCTTTTACCACGACTTGATTAACCTTTTTTAATCCTAATGCATGTGCTGTTTTAACTTGATTTGGCTTGCGGCCAATCAAACTTCTCTTAAGTGTAATTTGTAGTTTCATATTAGACCAACTCCGATACATCTACACCGCGAAGTGCAGCAACTTTTTCAGGTGTTCTAAGTTCTTGTAAACCAGCAAATGTTGCACGAACCATGTTAATAGGTGTGCTTGAACCAAGAGATTTAGATAAAATATCATTGACACCGGCGAGTTCGAATACAGCACGGACCGCACCACCAGCGATGATACCAGTACCTTCAGATGCTGGCTTTAAGAATACTTTACCTGCACCGTATTGGCCTGTTACTTGATGTGGAATTGTTGAATTAACAATAGGCACTTCAATCATATTTGTTCTTGCTTGTTCTACTGCTTTTTTGATAGCGTCGGGAACTTCGGCAGCTTTACCTGTACCAAAGCCTACTTGACCTTGCTTGTTGCCGATAACAACTAAGGCAGCAAAACGGAAACGACGTCCACCCTTAACAACTTTGGTTACGCGGTTAATGGCAACAACACGTTCTTCGAACTGATTGTCGTTTTGTTCTTCTTGCATGAATCTTTCTTTTGCCATGTTCGTTTTCCTCCTTAGAATTGTAGACCAGCTTCGCGTGCAGCTTCAGCGAGTGCCTTGATACGTCCATGGTATAAATAACCACTTCTATCGAAGACAACCGAAGTTACACCTTGAGCTAGTGCTTTTTCAGCGATCAATTTACCAACTGCCTTAGCAGATTCAACGTTTGAATGCTTAAGACCGAGTTCTTGTGAACGAGCGCTAACGACTGTTGTTTGATTGAGATCATCAATGAGTTGTACGTAGATAGCTGTATTTGAACGATAGACAGAAAGTCTTGGACGTTCGCTTGTTCCTTGAACAATTTTGCGGATACGAAGATGACGTTTTTGTCTTGTTACATTACTTGAAATTTTCTTAATCATGTCAGTATCCTCCTTTATTTAGCAGTTTTGCCGGCTTTACGTGGAACGTATTCATCAACATAGCGAATACCTTTTCCAAGATATGGCTCTGGTTTACGAACACTTCTGATCTTAGCCGCAAATTCACCAACGAGTTGCTTATCAGCACCTTCGATGATAATGTCTGTATTCTTAGGAATCGTTACGGTTAAGCCTTCAGGAATAGGAAGATCAACTGGATGAGAATAACCCATTGATAAGTTGACAACTTTACCTGAGAGTGCAGCACGGTAACCAACACCACGAATTTCTAACTGCTTTTTAAAGCCTGTTGATACACCTGTAACCATGTTAGCTAACAAGGCTCTTGTTGTACCATGAATTTTTCTTGTGAATATTGCATCATTTGGACGAGAAACTGTAATATCAGTTCCTTCTTGCTTGATGCTTAGCATATCGTTAAATTGGAATTCAAGTTGACCTTTTGGACCCTTAACTACAACGTAGTTTTCTGGGCTAATCGTTACAGTAACGCCAGCAGGAACATGAATCACTTTATTACCTATACGTGACATATTATCCTCCTTTATTACCAAACGTAGGCGAGCACTTCGCCGCCAACTTGAGCTAAACGTGCCTCACGATCAGTCATGATACCTTTTGATGTTGAGATGACTGCGATTCCGAGTCCATTTAACACCTTAGGTAAATTTTCAACTGAAGTATAAACACGAAGTCCTGGTTTCGATATCCGTTTTAGACCCTTAATAACACGTTCTTTTGTTGAAGTGTACTTGAGAGTCACTACAATTTTGCCTTGTACACCATCTTTAACTACATTGTAGTCAACGATGAAACCTTCTTTTTTAAGTACTGATAGGACATCAGCCTTAAGACGAGAAGCTGGCATTTCCACTTTCTCATGACGCATTCTATTTGCGTTACGAATACGGGTAAGCATATCCGCGATTGGATCAGTCATAACCATAGTTCTTCCTCCTAATTACCAGCTTGCTTTTTTGACACCTGGTAGTTCACCTTTGTGTGCCAATTCACGGAATGTTAAACGTGACAAGCCAAACTTGCGCATATAGCCTCTTGGGCGACCATCTAATGCATCGCGGTTTCTTAAACGTGTTGGAGAAGCATTACGTGGGAGCTTAGAAAGAGCTGCATAATCACCTTTTTCTTTAAGTTCTGCACGAATGTCTGCATAACGTTCAACGATTTCACGACGCTTTGCTTCTTTTACGATCTTTGATTTCTTTGCCATAGTGCGCCTCCTTACTTCTTAAACGGCATACCGAGAAGAGTCAATAATTGACGACCTTCTTGGTCTGATTGTGCCGTTGTAACAATTACAATGTCCATACCACGAACTTTTTTAACTTTGTCGAGGCTGATTTCTGGGAAAATGATTTGTTCTTTGATACCTACTGTGTAGTTACCGCGACCATCAAATGAATTTGATGAAATACCTCTAAAGTCACGTACACGTGGTAAAGCGATGTTAATCACTTTATCAAGGAAAAACCACATGCGGTCGCCTCTAAGGGTAACCTTAGCACCGATAGGCATACCTTCTCTAAGTTTGAAGTTAGAGATGGAGTTCTTAGCCTTAGTTACTAATGGTTTTTGTCCAGTGATTGCAGTTAATTCTTCAACAGCGTCATCTAAGACTTTTGGATTGAATACTGCATCACCAACACCCATGTTGACCACAACTTTTTCGATTTTTGGCACCTGCATAACAGACGTATAGTTAAATGCCTTAATCAGTTCGGGTTTGACAACATTTTCATATCTTTCTTTAATTATGCTCATTGTTCAAACTCCTTATTTATCAAGGCTTGCGCCTGATTTTTTAGCATAGCGAATCTTTTTACCATCGACTTCTTTAACACCAACGCGTGTTGGTTTTCCAGTCTTTGGATCAACTAATGCTACGTTAGAAACATGGATAGGTGCTTCTTTTTCGATAATGCCGCCTTTGTCATTAGCCTGTGTTGGTCTTTGGTGTTTCTTAACTTTGTTAACACCTTCAACTAATACACGGTCTGTTCTTGGATAAACTTTTAAGACGCGGCCTGTCTTACGAGTTTTTACACCTTTTTTGTCAGTTACAAATTGATCGGCTCCAGCGATGACTGCAACTGTATCTCCAGCTTTAATATACATCGATTGAACCTCCTTATAGTACTTCTGGAGCTAGGGAAACGATCTTCATGAAGTTCTTTTCTCTTAACTCTCTTGCCACTGGACCGAAGATACGGGTTCCACGTGGGTTTAAATCATCTTTAATAATAACGACTGCATTTTCATCAAACTTGATGTATGAGCCATCTTGGCGACGAAGTCCAGATACCGTACGAACGATGACTGCCTTAACGACATCACCCTTCTTAACAGCGCCAGCTGGTGTAGCTTTCTTGACTGTTACAACGACGATATCACCGATGTTAGCATAGCGGCGACGTGTGCCACCGAGAACTTTAATCACAAGGACTTCTTTAGCGCCACTGTTGTCAGCAACGACTAATCTACTTTCTTGTTGTATCATAGTGTTTTATCCTCCCTATACTAGATCGGCCTTAGCAACAACCTCTAAGAGACGGAATCTCTTGGTTTTAGAAAGTGGTCTTGTTTCCATGATGGTCACTCTATCACCAATTCCTGCTAAGCCTTCTTCGTCATGCACGTGAAACTTCTTCGAAACCTTTACACGTTTTCCATATAAAGGATCTTTCTTGTATGTGTCAACAACCACCGTGATCGTCTTATCCATTTTGTCGGATACAACTGTTCCGGTATAAATTTTTCTATTATTACGTTCCATGGTATCCTCCTTATTCAGTGCGTTCGCTGATGATTGTCTTCATTTGTGCAATCGTCTTCTTAACTTGACTAATACGAGCTGTATTTTCAAGCTGTCCTACTGCAAGTTGAAAGCGTAGGTTAAATAATTCAGCTTTTAGCTCGACAATTCTTTTTTCAAGATCAGTTGTGCTAATCTTTCTGATTTCTGCCGCTTTCACGCTTGCTCACCTCTTTTAACAATCTTTGTGCGGATTGGAAGTTTATGAGATGCTAAACGAAGAGCTTCTTTTGCGATTTCATCAGAAACTCCATTAACTTCAAACATAACTTTTCCTTCTTTAACAACCGCTACCCAATGGTCTGGAGCACCTTTACCAGAACCCATACGCACTTCGAGTGGTTTCTTGGTTTTTGCCAAGTGTGGGAAGATGTTGATCCATACTTTCCCTAATCTTTTCATATGTCTTGTCATCGCAATACGCGCTGCTTCAATTTGACGGTTGGTAATCCAAGCGCCTTCTTGAGCTACGAGAGCGTAATCGCCATTGAGGATTTCATTTCTTCCTTTAGCTTTACCTTCATAACTTACGCGGTGAGGACGACGAAACTTTGTTCTTTTAGGCATTAACATGATTATTTGCCTCCCTTACTGTCACGCGCATTACCCTTATTGCGGTCTTCGCGGGGTCTGCGTCTTTCTCTGTCTTGACGTGGTGCTCTTTCATCTTGTTTTCTAAGGTTTTCTTCACGTGTTTGTCCTGGTAGAACTTCACCATTGTAGATCCAAACTTTAACACCTAAAATACCATAGGTTGTGCGAGCTTCTGCAGTTGCATAGTCGATGTCCGCTCTTAATGTATGTAGAGGAACTTGTCCTTCTGAGTAGCCTTCGCTACGTGCAATTTCTGCACCACCAAGACGACCTGATACGAGTGTTCTAACACCTTTAGCACCTGATTTAAGTGCTCTCTGCATTGCAATTTTTTGTACACGTCTGAATGATGCACGGTTTTCAAGTTGTTCTGCGATGCTTTGTGCAACAAGTGTCGCTACGCGTTCTGGACGCTTAACTTCAACGACGTTAAATACGATTTCTTTTTTAGTAAGTTTTTCTAATGCAGCAACAGCCTTTTTCTTTGTTTCAGCATCTCTACCGATGACAATACCAGGTTTTGCTGTGTGAAGTGTGACTTTCACGCGGTCTTTTCCGCCTTTACCCTTCACGCGTTCAATTTCAACGTGAGATACTGCGGCTTTTTTATAAAAATCATTGAGGTATTCGCGGATCTTCGCATCTTCTTTGACCAATGTGGGAACGACAGTCTTTTCTGCATACCACTTTGAATCCCAATTACGAATGATACCGAGACGCATACCTACTGGATTAACTTTTTGTCCCATGTATTCTCACCCCTACTCTTTATCTGCCACAACAACAGTGATGTGGCTAGTTCTCTTTTGAATGATGTCGCCTTGACCTTTTGCTCTTGGGAGCAATCTCTTTAAGCGAACAGATTCATTCACATAACATTCTTTAACATAAAGATTTTCAACGTTTGCATTGTTATTGTGCTCAGCATTGGCAACTGCACTGTTAAGCACCTTTAAAATAATCGGTGAGGCAGCGCGTGGTGTGAACATCAAGATTGCTTGTGCTTCTTTAATGTTTTTGCCACGAATTAAGTCGATGACCAATCTTGCCTTTCTCGGAGCAATGCGAACGGTTTTAGCTATAGCTCTTGTTTCCATATTCATTTCTCCTCCAATTATTTCTTCTTAGCTTTTTTGTCTTCCTTGTTGTGACCGTGATAGGTACGAGTTGGTGCAAATTCACCAAACTTGTGTCCAACCATATCTTCAGTAACATACACAGGTACATGTGATTTACCGTTATAGACGGCAACTGTATGACCAACGAAATCAGGGAAAACCGTTGAACGGCGTGACCATGTTTGGATCACTTTATTTTCGTTTGCTGCATTCTGTTTTTGAACTTTTGCTAACAAATGATCATCACAGAATGGACCTTTTTTAACTGAACGTGCCATAATTTTCCTCCTACTTCGTACGGCGGCGAACGATTAAATCGTTAGACGCTTTCTTATGGTCGCGAGTCTTCACACCGCGAGCTTTCTTACCCCATGGAGTCATGGGTTGCTTTCTACCGATAGGTGCTCTACCTTCACCACCACCGTGTGGGTGATCGTTAGGGTTCATAACAGATCCACGTACAGTTGGGCGAATACCCATGTGACGTGTTCTACCAGCTTTACCGATATTGACAAGTTCCCAAGTTTCATTACCAACGATACCGATGGTTGCGCGGCAAGTACCTAGGATTTTTCTTACTTCGCCTGATTGAAGACGTAATAGAACATATTTATCTTCACGGCCTAAAATTTGTGCAGATGCACCGGCAGAACGAGCGATTTGTCCGCCTCTACCTGGTGATAATTCAATGTTGTGGATGATTGTACCCACTGGGATATTCATGATAGGCAATGCGTTACCTGTCTTGATATCAACTTGTTCACCAGAAAGAATTTCCATACCTACTTCTAAGCCCTTTGGAGCTAAGATGTATCTCTTTTCGCCATCTACATAGTTAATGAGCGCGATGTTAGCACTGCGGTTTGGATCGTACTCAATGGTAGCTACCTTACCAACAATGTTATCTTTGTTACGCTTAAAATCAATTACACGATATTTTCTTTTTGCACCGCCACCAATGTGACGAACAGTGATTTTACCTTGGTTGTTACGTCCACCTGTGCGAGAAAATGGCTGTAGTAGTGATTTTTCAGGAGTAGATGTTGTGATTTCTTCGAATGTTAACACACTCATGCCACGACGACCTGGGGTCGTTGGGTTGTATTTTTTAACCGCCATTTGGTTAAACCTCCTCTAATCTTTCACTTTTAAATTGTGAAGGCGTCAATCTTTTGACCTTCAGCTAATTTAACAATCGCTTTTTTATAAGCTGATTTGTAACCTTCATACTTGCCCATCTTTTTATATTTAGGAAGTACGTTAACTGTGTTGACTGATAAAACTTTCACATTGAAGATTGTTTCAACAGCCTTCTTAATTTCAACCTTGTTTGCTTTTGGATCAACTTTGAAAGTATAACGATTTTGACTTTCAATAAGTTTGGTTGATTGTTCGGTAATAATTGGAGCTTTGAGAATATCATAATACTTAGTCATTGCCCAATACCTCCTCTAATGCTGCAACTGCATCTTTTGTAATTACTAAATTTTTGCAGTTAAGAATGTCATAGACGCTGACATGATTTGCTAATGAGAATGCAACTGTTGGAATATTTCTTGCTGCAAGCATTTCATTGTTAGTGAAATCTGTTGCTACGACGAGTGTCTTACCAGTAACACCTAAGTTATTTAACATTTCTTGGAATAACTTAGTTTTTGGAGCTTCGATTGCTAAACTTTCAACAACTTTAAGCTGACCATTTGCTGCATGATAAGATAATGCTGATCTTAATGCTAATTGACGAACTTTTTGGTTCATCTTAACAGCGTAACTTCTTGGAGTTGGTCCGAAGACAACACCACCGTGACGCCATTGTGGTGAACGTGTAGAACCTTGACGAGCACGACCTGTACCCTTTTGACGCCATGGTTTTCTACCACCACCTGATACTTCACCACGGTTTTTAACATCGTGAGTACCTTGTCTCATTGCTGCTCTTTGCGCATTGACTACATCATATAAAGCTTGTTGATGTGGTTCAATACCAAACACGTAATCTGATAAGGCGAGTTCAGCAACCGTTTGACCTGCTTGATTTAATACATTTAGTTTTGGCATGATGACCCTCCTTACTTAGCACTCTTGATCGCTGTCTTAACGATGACAAGACCTTTGTTAGGTCCTGGTACGCTACCGCTGATCAGGAGTAATTGATTTTCAACATCGACACCTGCAATTTTCAAGTTCTGAATAGTAACTTGTTCGTTACCGTCATGTCCTGGTAAGTTTTTACCTTTCAATTTGCCCTTGATTGGACCCATTGAACCTGGACCACGGTGGTATCTAGAACCGTGAGTCATTGGCCCACGATGCTGTCCGTGTCTTGCGATCGAACCTGAGAAGCCCTTACCTTTAGAAGTTCCAGTGACATCGACAACTTCACCGACTGTAAATAAATCTGTCTTAACAAATTCCCCAACTGGCAAGCTAACTAATTCATTCTGCACTTCTTCAAAGCGGATTTCTCTAATGAAGCGCTTAGGTGCTGTATTAGCTTTTTTCACGTGCCCTTGTTCAGGCTTGTTACTTAATTTTTCCCGTTTAGTTTCGAAACCAACTTGTGTAGCAACATATCCGTCTGTTTCAACAGTCTTTTGTTGCAAAACCACATTGTCAGCCACGTCAACTACGGTTACTGGAATGAGAATGCCATTTTCATCAAAAATTTGAGTCATTCCTAGTTTTCTACCTAAGATTCCTTTGGCCATAATTTAACCTCTTTCTTTTTTTCTTAACTATTTTTTAAGTACGATATCAATACCTGATGGTAGATCGATATCCATTAATGCACTGATCGTCTTTGGGTTTGGATCAACGATTTGAATTAATCTCTTGTGCGTTCTACGTTCGAATTGTTCACGTGAATCTTTGTTAACGTGTGGTGAACGTAAGATGGTGAAGATTTCTTTTTCAGTTGGAAGTGGAATTGGACCTTGTACGGTTGCACCAGTTCTTAACGCACTTTCAACAATCTTCTTCGCAGCTTGATCAATTAATCTGTGATCGTATGCCTTTAAACGAATTTTAATTACATCTTTTGCCATTTTTTTAAGCTCCTTTCGCCTATAATCTTGTATAGACTTGCTCCATGAGAAAACCTAACACGTAGACAACGGCTATCCGTGTGTCAGCAACCTCCCATTTCACAGCCTCCTCGCGTTTACACACGAGCGTTACTATTATATAAGAAAAGCCAAGCAAATGCAACCCTCATGGCACATTTTCTTGGCTTTTTTAGTTATTTCTCTTCAGTATCGTCATTGTCTTTCTTTTTATTTTTTAGATTTTTGACTTTTCCGTATAATCCACGTGGTTTTTCGTATTTTTTATCGTTTTTGCTGTTTTCAGCTATATTACGATAGAATAATGTACGATCACGATCTCTTTCATAAACACCTACATATTTACCCTTTCTCGCTATCTTTTGTTGGATGATATCTATTAAGTACCCATTGGATTGCACAGGAACAATAAAACACTTGTGCTGGATATTAACGTATCTGCGAAAAATAGATTCTTCTGTGAGATGATAACCTGATATACTAACTTCTCCGTGATAACCCCATGTTTCACGTGCTGTCAACTTTAAATGTTGAATATCTGCATGAAGATTGGAATCATGAAGTTTATCATAATTGAGTGTATTTCTGCTCCAGGCATATTCAGGAAGATAGTTGCACGCTAATAAATCCAGATTTGCGATAAAATAGTCCTGTTTTCTAAGTTCTTCTGCTTCAAACATTGCTCGATAGGTACCGAATTCGAAAACCGTTTCTACCCTTTCAGCGTATTGATTGTTTTCCATCATGTATTTGATGTGGTATTCAAAAATATCAAAATCCATTTTTGATTCCAATTCTGGAACTACAAAATATAGTCTTTCCTTGGGATATAAATCTAAGGCTTTAGATGCTGCTCTAAATAGAGGTTCGTATATTTCTGGATAGTCGTCCAATAAATTCTTGATTTGAAATTTACTGTCAACTTCATCAATCATCATGACTTGATTAAACGACGGAATCCTAATCATGATTTCTTTCCCTTTGTAAGTTTGAAAAATGTAACTAAACCTATCAAACCACTCATCAAATGATAGAGGTGCTCCCTTTGCTATCATAACAGGTCCAGTGTAGTACAATAATGAGCGATTAAAAAGCGGGTGTAAATTAGCTAGTTTTGCATCCTTATAATTAGATATCATTGTCCGCAATGAGTAGTTTTCAAAACTTACCGAATCCACCCCATATCCACCGATAAGTTGATATTTAATTGATTTTCTATATGTATTCAACAAATCTCTTGTAGGATTTTTATGGACTGATTGAGTCGCTACATTAATAAGAATTAATTCGCCATCTTGAAGTTCATCTTCGTGATGAACGATTGGATATTGATAATAGATGGCAAGATGATTAAACAGTTCTTTGTGATGTTTATTACGATAAATAATACCTTGTAATCGTGTACTTGGTCTAAAGAAAATTTCAGGAGTGAGATGATCAACTACCAAAATGAAGTTTCCTTTTGTTTTTTTACTAGCTTGTTCTAACAAAACGTGATGCGTGTTTGAGAGAATTCGATTTTGAATAACTTCCTGATGTTTGCGAATAGCTGCTTTAATATTTTTGCTATATCTTGGATCAAAATCTTTTTCTTGTTTTTTGAATTCAACTTTAAAAGCCAGTTGATATGCTTCAGAAATGAGCATTCCTTTATCAAAAACATATTCATTGAGCAACTCAGTTACACTTGATGAATCAAATATATTATCGATAACGCGTGCTGGTGTTGTTAGTAAGCGAAGATATTTATTTCGATCTTTTTCAATTAATCGATTGATATCTGCTTGCACAAGTGATGTAATTTTTCTGATGGTTGATTGTTTTTCTTTAACACTTAAATGGTTTGTGAATGTCTCTTCACTATAAATAACAACCGTGCCTAAAGCCCATTTTTGAAAAATTAGATTAGTATTTAACTCATAGCTTTCTGGATGTCTTTCTATTGTTTTTTTCCTCTTGTAAGCCATACGTGTTCCTTTTCTTAAATTTTTTATAATGTGTATTTGGCAGCTCCAATAATTCCTGCATCGTTTCCTGTTTTTGCTAGAACAAATGGAACGTCTTTGGTTCCAAAACGTGCATAATGACTATAGTATTCTCTAATTCTATCAATTAAACCTTGTCCAGCTCTGGCAATACCCCCACCAATAATAAATATGTCTGGATCTAAACTTACTGCTAGCATACTAGCGCTCAATGCCATGTGTTTTGCTACACGATCTACAACAAGATGACCAATGGGATCATTTAATTTTTCAGCATCAAAAATACTTTTCACTGTTAGATGTGAAAAGTCAATAATACTTTCATATTGTGTCGAAAGTTCACGCGCATAACTTAATATAGCTTTAGTACCACATACTTGCTCTAAACATCCTGTATGCCCACATCCACAAACTTCTGTTCCTTCAAAAATAGGCATATGCCCAATTTCTCCCCCAGAACCAGTTCTTCCCTCAACAATTTGCCCGTTTACAATAATTCCACCACCAACTCCTGTTCCCAACGTGTATAAAATTGCATTTTGAAAGGGGGTCTCTAATGAATAGTTCTCACCGTATGCTGCGATATTTGCATCATTAGACACTACGACTTTAATGTGTTGCGGCAAAAGACGTTTCATATGATGAATAATGTCTAATTGCTGCCAACTTAAATTAGGACATTTTTCCACATAACCGTTTTTTACTGGACACGGAATAGCTAAACCTACTCCGTGTACATCGTTAAAAGATAACGCATTTTTGTCAATTAATTGACATATAAGATTAAACACTTCTTGAAAGATTGAGACAGCATGATCACCTTTTGGTGTGGGAATCTCGGCTTTATCAATCATTTTGAATTCATCTATTCTAAATAGTCCGATTTTTATATTAGTTCCACCAATATCTATACCAAAGGTATATTTCATGCCCTTCATCTCCATTCTAAATTATTATACCTATAAATACACAAAAAGAAAAGTGGAAAAGAGAAAATTATACAAAAAAGAGCACATAAAGTGCTCATTTGCTCTTACAACTAGTATCTTTGCTTAAAATACTGACTGATATTTTCAAGTGATTTTAATAGAACTTCGTCTTTTTCAAGATCTAAATCTTTAAATAACGAGTCAATCATCTCATCATGAAACTCATCATGAATAGACAAAACTTTACGTGCGCTATCCGTTAATGATAAATATACTTTTCTTCGATCAGCTTCATCTCGATCTCTTTTTAGGAATTCCTTACGGACAAGTACATTAACTGATGTTGTTAAAGTCCCCAATGTAACCCTAAGTTTGTGTGCAACATTGCCCATTGTAGGTACATCAACATTTCTTACTGCTTCCAAAACATGGACTTCTGTCATGGATAATCTAACACCTTTTTGTTTTAGAACATCCGACTCAATACTCAATATGTGATTAAATACATCTACCAAAAGCTCATTAATTACAACTTTAGGTGAAACCATTTAAAAACCACCTTCCCTTTATAAAACTATATAGCCAACACCTAGGGTTCCTGGACCTGCGTGAGCTCCAACGACTGGAGTAAGAGGTACAAGTTCTACAGTGATATCAGGTCTAAAAGCTTGAATTTGTCCTTTAATCTCTGCTGCTTTATCCAAATTGTTTGTATATGCAATAAACATTATAACATTTTTACCGTCAATATCATGTTTAATGACTTCAAGCAAGCGTTGTTGAGCTTTACTTGTTGTTCTAATTTTTTCAAATGGAACAAGACTACCGTCCCTTTGAACATGAAGCAGAGGTTTAATCTTTAAAAGCGTGCCTAAAAATCCACTAGCAGCAGATAAACGACCATTCTTTACTAAGAATTTTAACGTGTCGACTAATACATAGATATATACATTATCTCTTATTTTCTCTAATTTATCAATGATATCTCTTGTTTTGAAACCACTTTTTATCATTTTAATGGCTTCAAGGACCAAAAAGGCTTCACCATAAGATACACTTCTTGAATCAATAACATACACATTAATGCCTTGAACCATTTCTTTCGCAAGAAATGCACCTTGATAAGTTCCGCTTAATTTTGAAGAGATCACAATAGCAATCACATCGGTATACCCTTCTTCTTTAAGCTCTTCATAAACACTAGCAATTTTTCCTGTTGAAGTTTGAGAAGTTGATACATCAATATCCGGGTTGGCTTGAATAATATCATAAAACTCTTTTGCTTGAATATCTACATAATCTTCATATTCTTTTCCATCAAGATTTAATGTTGATCTAATCATCTTTACAGGATAATCTAATTTCATATAATCAACACCAGAATTACCACATACAACTAGTCCAATTTTTTCACTCATATTATTTTCTCCTTCAAATTATTTGAACTTCAAATAATGTACTAATAATATGATAACACAAAATTTTATTAATTCAAGAACATTAACTCATTTCTAATATATATTTATAAGCTCTAACTGATTTATTGCTGCCAATTTATCTTGTTCATTTGCATGTGTTGAAATAAAATTTGTTAATAAATCAATTTCTTGATTATTGTATATGACATTTTCTTTAATATCTATGTTTTTTATACGATCATATTCAGGTCGATATATCATAACATAGTTGACAGTTTTAACACCTTCATTCATCATGTTTGCTAAGACCTGTCTATGTGTAATTGAATCTTGTAGTTTTTTCGTATAACGTTCTTCGCTACGCTTCTCGTCTTGATTAAACATGCCAAATTCCAAGACAATAATTAACCGATCATAAACAATAAGGTAATCTGCTCTCATATGATTGCCATAAACAAGTGGATACTCCATAAAAATATGAAGTTTATCTGAAGATATACCTTTCTTAAACAAGGATGTCATCGTTCTTCTCATAATTAATAATGTATCCATCCACGTTATAGTCTCTTCATCTTTCAATGGCCAGATAGTTAGATTGTTTTTATTAAATTGATTTTGTAGATCAACATAAAGCTCATCTTCGTTGTATTTTAATACACGTTCTTTAAGTAGTTGTTTTTCAATTTTCCAGTTGATTTTCTCTAGATATTCTGTAAATCGATTGAATCTAGTAGCACTTTCAAAATGGTACATACTTTTTATTGTCATCATATCACCCTAATTATGATATAGACTTTTATCGTAATTTACTTTAAAAATAAAAAAAAGCCCAATCGATTGGCTTCGCAAAGGTATGGATGGTGGCTCCGGGCAGAATTGAACTGCCGACACAAGGATTTTCAGTCCTTTGCTCTACCAACTGAGCTACAGAGCCTAATAATGGCGGTCCGGACGGGATTTGAACCCGCGATCTCCTGCGTGACAGGCAGGCATGTTGACCCCTACACCACCGGACCATTTGGTTGCGGGAGAAGGATTTGAACCAACGACCTCCGGGTTATGAGCCCGACGAGCTACCAGACTGCTCTA
>DAOTHC010000003.1:0-25254 GCA_035447465.1 Acholeplasmataceae bacterium | reverse complement strand
GTTTTCGTGATTTTTTTTATTTTTCTTGTCACTTGACATATTCACCGGTTGCTTTCATAGCAACAACAAGATTAGCTAAATCGTGTCGTAATTTTAAAATACCTTTCGTTTCTCTCGATGGATGAACATCATTGGATAGTAAAACGAATCCAAGATGGTGTTTTCGATCAATAAACATGTTACAACCTGTAAATCCAGTGTGAAGAATAGTTTGATCAAAGTCGACCAAACTTCCTGCACTTGATCTACCTGTTGGTTTATCCCAACCTAATGCACGTGCTAAATCTTGATCTTTTCTTTCTTCTCTAACTTGGAAAAGCATATCAACCGTATCATCATGTAAAACAAACTGATGATTCAAGATGGCAATCATGAAAAGTCCAATATCGTGAGCGGTTGAAAATAAACCTGCATGTCCTGCTTCACCCTGCATCGCAAACGACTTTTCATCATGAACCAATCCTTGTAGAAATCCTTGATAAACATCGTCATGACGAAACTCAGTTGGTGCTGCTAAATCACGATTTGGGTGATATGAAGTGCTTTTCATACCTAGAGGTTGAAAAATGACTTCATCAGCGTATTCACTTAAATGTTTACCAGTTAGTTTTTCAATGATAAGACCTAAAAGGATATAACCTATATCTGAATAGACAATCTTTTCACCAATAGGGTTGATTAATTCGGCTTCATATACTTTATTAATAACTTCGTCTCTACTTGATAATGTGTAAGCGCGGTGAATGTCAGCCGGCAATCCTGATGTGTGCGTCATTAAATCATAGATTCGAATATCTTGGTGTTTAAATGAAGGTAGGATATCTCTAACGTGTGTTTCTAATGATATAACATGATCTTCAATCAGTTTCATGATCATCGTGGTTGTTGAAATAACCTTCGTTAAGGATGCTACATCATAGATGACATCCGCTTTATTGGGCTCTTTCTCAGGCAATAACCTGAAATATCCCAACGTGTTTGATTCAATAAAACCGCTTTCATTGACAATAGCGTAGGAGGCTCCTGGGAAGGAGCCTTCTTCAATCGCTTTTAATAAGATCTCATCGAGTTCTTTCATATCTTTAATACAAACTTTCTAACAAGATAAATCGCAATAGCTAAACCAGAAACTGAACCTCCGATAATCGCTATGGTAACAACCGTATTGTTTTCGGGTTCTACTGGTTCTTCAGGAATGATGATAGGGATACATGCACTACCATTCCATTCTTCGTTATCCTCACATGTCGGTGGATTGTCCACACATACACCATTTACTTCGGTTTGATTGGGTTGGCAAACAAGTGGTTCATAAGGTGCTACATCACTTGCCCAAGGGAATGTGACATAGTCTGTCCAATAATGTGTTTCAAGTCGATCCAAAGCACCTGTGACAAGTGCATTGGATAGATTGAGTGTCTTATAACTAAATAGTGCACTACCTTTGATAATGTCATAGTGTTGGTTATAGCGAAGTTGTTCTAAAAACTCACTTTCATATGTCCAACCATTGGTTTCTGCATAACGATAGAACCCATGACCAATGATTAAATCAACATCATTTGCATCACAAAGTTCTGCCCACCAATCGACTAAATCAGCATAGGGTGCTAGACTGTGGTCAAATGGCCAATAAAGTTGAGGCATGATATAGTGTAGCCAACCTTCTTCGACCCATTTTTTTGTATCTGCATACTGTGCACTATAACTTTGCATGGTAGATGTTGATGTGTTTGAACCATCAGTTCCACCTGATTTCCAAATGCCAAATGGTGAAATACCAAACTTGATCGTTGTACTTTCTTCTGTGTTATGCGTTTCTACCATCTCAAAGATATCTCTAACG
Organism: Acholeplasmataceae bacterium; assembly: GCA_035447465.1. GTDB lineage: Bacteria > Bacillota_I > Bacilli_A > Acholeplasmatales > Acholeplasmataceae > Peloplasma. The sequence continues at coordinate 23,408 of DAOTHC010000003.1, read as the reverse complement.
AGAACATTGACATTTTCTCTACGCCAATCTGCTAAACTTTGATCTGTTAGTTTAGTCTCTTCGTAGGTTTGTGCGTCTTGTGCATTATCCATACCATTGTATGAATAGAAATAGTCATCAAAGTGGATGCCATCAACATCATAGTTGGTCATGATTTCATCAATGACATTCTTGATATAGTTTCTAACTTCGGCTTCACCCGGATTAAGAATCAACTTGCCTGATAAATCCTGCAAGACGTATTCTGGATGTTGTTTTGCAAAATTATCTTCGTGTAGTGCTTCTAGTTGCTCAGATTTATCACCTGATATATTAGATACACGATATGGATTTAACCATGCGTGTACTTCAATGCCTCTGATATGTGCTTCACGAATGATAAATTCAAAGACATCCCAACCTGGATCAACACCTTCAGTACCTGTTAAGTATCTAGAAAAAGGTGCATAATCAGATGGATAGAAAGCATCATTCATAGGTCTTACCTGGAAGAAGATTGTATTAAAATGAAGTTCTTCGAGACGATCTAACATATCGATAATGGTAGCTTTGTAAGTAGCCTCTGATGTGTGTAATCCAATATCGATGTTACCTACAGTAGCAACCCAAGCCGCTCTAACTTCGGCTTCTTTTTCCACATAATTTGTAACAAGTTCAATAGATGTTGTTGTGTTGTAATAGGTGACATATTCACCATCTCTTTCAACATATAAACTATGTTCATCAGGTGGTATATTTAAACGTATCAAGTTACTCATCGTATCCGATACATTTCCTGCAAGATCAGTCGCATAGAACTCAAGGGTGTAATTAACACTCTTTGTTAACTCAAGTGATTCTGTATAAATCGCCCATGATGACCATGTCTTACCATTGTGTAGACGATAATAAATGACATCATCTTCATCTACTTTTGTTAAGGTAACTAAAACTTCTTCAGTATAGAATCTACCATCATATACACCGACGATATCGATCGTTGGCTCAGTTGGATTTGTTTGATCGAGATAAATAGTTTCTTGATAAACCGTACCACATGCATCGTTATTCTTATATGAAATAACATAGGTACCATCAGTTGAAAAAGTGAGTGTATCGGTATATGCAGTCCAATTGCCATCATTGATGCGAACTAAAATGTCAGTTTCACCATTGATCGACACTGTCACCTCACGGTAATACGGTGGATTTCCTGTGCCTAAAATATCGATTTCTGGTTGGCTGTAACATGGTGCGGTCAAACTGACTAAACGATTAACTTCAGCCGACTCAACATTTTCACTATTAATGGTTTTTGCTCGTATATAATAATTACCTGTATCATCTAAAACGATTGGTCCAGTATAAAGTTGCCATTCACCCACATTACCGTGGTTAATAGCTACCCATATGGGGGCACCATTAGATGTCAATGTGACAGTTGATCCAACTAAATAAGCTGTACCAATCATATCACCATTGATCGTAATAACAGGAACATCTGAATTGATCTTATCAATGACAATGGTATACCCTTCAACAAGTGATTCAGTAAGTTCAGTTGTCACTGCTTTAACATGAAGTGTATGTGTTCCTTCTTCAGTAAATACGATGGGGTTTTCATATAAAATCCATTCAGCGTTATCAATACGGTAATAAATCGTATGATCAGATGTCAATGTTGCTGTAACATCACTGCGATAAACTGAACCATCTAAAGTTCCTGATAAGGATACTGTTGGTGCAGCAACTGCACTTTCTGCCCAATAATTTAATGGCGTTGTCGTCCAATAGGTATCTTTAACTAAATTCATTTGTGTGCTTGATAAATAAGATTTACTATAAAGCGCTGATCCTTTAATTTCTGGATGTTTTTGATTATAACGAAGTTGTGTTTGTATTTCATCGGTTGCCCATTCGGTGTGATGAATACCGTGACCTATAATTAAATCTACACCTGTTCCACGAACAACACTCGCCCACCAATCAACAACATCTGCATAAGGTGCCGTTTCATGTTGAAAACTCCAGTAGACCTGAGGACAGATGTAATGTAGCCATCCTTCTTCGACCCAGCGTTTACTGTCCGCATATTGATCGTGATAACTTTCTGATGTTCCAGTCCATGTATTTGATCCTTCTCCTTGAGATTGCCAAATACCAAAAGGTGAGACACCAAAACGAATATCTTTTCCGTGAAGTGTATTGTGTTCAGTGACATCTTCCATGACACCACGGATGACATCATTAACGTTCTCTCTACGCCAATCTGCAATGGCTTGTCCTGGAAGTTTATAAGTGTCATATGTTTGTGTATCACTTGATAATCCTGAATAAGGATAAAAATAGTCATCAAAGTGAATGCCATCAACATCATATAAACCCATTAATTCTTTAACCACATTTCTGATATATGTTTTAACAGCGGGTTCACCTGGATTAAGAATATAAGGATAAACTGAATTTGAATAATTACCCGCTATCACTAAATTAGGGTTTTGTTTAGCAAAGTTTTCATCATGAAGAGCTGATAACATCGCCTCTTTACTAAGTGCTGTATTTTGCACACGATAAGGATTCATCCATGCATGGAATTGAATACCTTGTGAGTGAGCATAATCAACTAAGTATTGCATAACATCCCAACCTGGGTCTGCTCCTTCAGATCCTGCTAACCATCTGCTCCATGGTGCATAATCAGAATCATAAAATGCATCATTATTAGGTCTTACTTGAAATAAAATCGCATTTAAATTTTTGGCTTTAACATCAGCAATCAATTGTTGATAAGCTGCTTTATATTGTGTTTCACTCGTGTGGGTTGCAATATTTAAATTATAAACGGTTGCTACCCATACAGCTCTAAACTCTGTATCACTTTCCTGGTATGATTCTGGAATCGTAACAGGGGTTGTTGTATTATAGTGAAAAACAGTTTGTCCACCTCGTGTTAAATTAACAAGAGGAACACTTGCAAAAAGTGTTAAACTCATGGCAACCGCCATGATAATCATTACGATAAATATACTTATGCGTCTGTATACTTTATGCATGTCAATCTTCCCCTCTAAGCATCTTCTTGAGTTTGGTCATACCTTCTTTTACACGATCTTGATCGATAAATGTATGATACGTAAAAAACACATTTCCGTTCACTGATTTGTATTGGTTCGTATATTTTACTTGATAACAAATTTCATTAGGATCTAAGTATCTACCTTCAGTTCCTAAGCGATATGGTCCATGACCTATATAGAGTTTGACCTTGCTGTCTTGGCATAAATCAATCCAAAACTTAGCAAGATCTGCAAATGGAGCAAGTGAATGTCCGAAATCCCAATAGATTTGAGGCACAATGTAATCAATGATACCTTGTTTGACCCATGTGACGCTATCTGCGTACTGCCCATAGTATGACTCACTGCAGCGTGGATCGACATGTGCACCTGATGGATCATTTTGATCCGTTTTCCAAATGCCAAATGGTGAAACACCAAACTGCAAGTTTTGATTCACTTCTTTTAATGCTTCATAAACACGTCTGATGGCATCAGTGACGTGATGTCTTCTAAAATCACCTAAAGACCAAGATTCATCTTCTCTAAATTCGTAATCTTTTAAATCATTATATACATCATCTAAACCTGCATAGGGATAGAAATAATCATCAAAATGGATACCATCAACATCATAGTTGGTTACAATTTCAACCATGGAGTCAACGATGAATTGCTTCACTTCTTCTTTAGCTGGATTTAAGATGATCGCACCCTTTTTATCAAGAACAATCAACTCAGGATGTTGTTTAGCAAAGTTTAAATCATCACATGTTTCAAAAAAAGCTTCTTTTGTAAGTTCACCGTTTGTAGAGACCCGATAAGGATTACACCAAGCATGAAGCGATAAACCTCTTTGCTTAGCTTCTTTGATCACCCATGCAAAAACATCAAAAGGTGGTTCTTTTCCTTCTTTTCCTGTGTAATATCTGCTATATGGGTTTAACTTAGACTTATAAAATGCATCATTGGTTGTTCTCACCTGGAAAAAGAGGGTATTGATGTGATATTCAACGGCAGTATCAAGCATGCGTAAAACCTTTTGTTGATATGTATCGATATCTTCAACCGTTGGTAAATCGATATTTAAGACATTAGAAACCCAAAAAGCACGAACTTCCTTTTCGTGATAGATAGTTGGAATTTCAACTTCCTTGTTCGTCTTATAATAGGTTATAACATCTTTGTTTTCATTATAGTGGTTAATCTTCATGACTGCCTACCCTTCGTAATATGTTAAATAAGGACGGTGTGCGATAACTAGCTCATCAAATGCTTTTTTCGCATCATTGGTTGACTTTGTTAATGGATGAATTTGTAGAGCTAATAATGCTTTATCTAAATTCTTCTCATAAATCGCATCTGCTAATAATTCTTCATATGCCTTGACACTTTGAATAAGACCTCTGATTTGTACGGGTAATTTGCCAATATGGACAGGCATCGGACCATCTTTTGTGATACGACATGTAATTTCTATAGCACATCCATCAGGTAAATCAGTAATATGCCCATTATTGATGGTATTTACTACCTGGTAATCGCGTTTATCATTATAAATGGATGAGATCACACTGCATGCAACATCCGAATAATATGCACCACCACGTTTAGCTAATTCCTCTGGTTTTTCTTTGAGTTCCACATCTTCATACTTCTTGAATAACGATGTCTCAATGTCTTTAACTAATTCCGCACGTGTTTCATGTTTTTCATAAGAAACCATGAATTTTTTGAACATTTCTTCATAGAAATAATAGTACTTGAGGTATGGTGATGGATAACAATTTAGTTCTTCTACAAACTTAGAATTCCATGCTAATGGATCAATGTTATTCATCGTCATCTGACTTTCTTTCATTTTGTTAATGATTTCAGGTAGACGATCTTTTTTACGATGATAAAGATTGGTAACAAATGATAAATGATTTAAACCTGCAAAGATAGGTACTAAATCTTGGGGTTTGACGCCTAATTGATCTGCGAAATGCATCGTCATGTTAATTGGCACATTACATACACCAATATATTTCTCAAAATCACAATATCTGAAGACTGCTTCTGAAACAACACCTGCTGGATTTGTGAAGTTGATCAACCATGCATTTTCACATAGTTCTTTCATATCTTTAATGATGTCATAAATGACAGGCACTGTTCTTAATGCTTTAAACACACCACCTGCACCATTTGTTTCTTGACCGAGCATATTGTATTTTGCAGGTATACGTTCATCTTTAATGCGAGCGTCAAGTAAACCTACACGAAACTGTGTTGTTACAAAGTCTGCATCGACTAAAGCTTCTCTTCTGTTAAGTGTCAAAAATATCTTCATGGGAACTTGAGCTTTTTCAACCATACGGATCGCTAAATTCCCAACAATCTCTAGTTTTTCTTTTCCTTCTTCAATATCGACAAGCCATAGTTCCTCAATGGGTAGCTCTTGATAACGTTTGATAAATCCTTCAATTAATTCTGGTGTGTAGGATGAACCCCCACCAATCGTTACAATCTTTAATCCCTTTTTCATCGTTTTATCCTCATTTCTTCCAGGTTTTTCTCAATCACATCATCCTGGACGATTCCTAAATGATCAAGTGCTCGCAAATAGCCACCAATCATCGGAAGGTATTGTGGTCTAACGAGATATGCATGAGGTATCTCCTTAGTTAAATGTTTTGTCATACTATCGATAAAGTGGTGTGTTCCTTTTTCAAAAACTGTTCCACCAATCACAACAGGTACTTGGTCTTTTTCCATGCCAACCTGCTTGATCACACCAGCAGTTTCTAAACCTAAGAATGAGCCAATGCGTTCAACAATTTCTATCGATACAGCATCACCTTCGTCTGCTAATCTAAACGTTAATGCTGTGACCTGTGCAAGTTGATGTCGATCTACGGTGTTATGTGGATACAGAAGAGGAACCATATCTGACATCGTAGAAACACCAAATAGTTTGGGTATTTCCAACGTGAGTTTCGTTTCTTTATACGTTAATTCATCTGCCCTAAAGGCATAGTGGAGTGCCTCTCTTGCGATATCAAGTCCACCACCATACATACCTAAGACGTAACTCAAACTTCTTAAAATTGCTGTTTCACGATTTTCATTAACAGCAGCTGCATTAGCACCCGTACCACAGATGCATACTGCACCTTGATGATGGGTAAGTCCACTTCTTAAAATGAGCCATGCATCGTTTTCTAGTGTAAAAGGTATATCATTTAAAATCATTTTAGTTGCAGCATTTAAACGATCAAAATCTTCTTTTAAATCCGCTCCCGATATGCCTAAATGAACATATTCGATATCATGCAATGTCATATTTAAGTTTTGACATGTTTGATCGATTAAGCCAGAAATGACCTTTTGGTAGGTATCGACACCTAATGATTGATGGTTACATCCGGTGCCTATGGTTTCATAGAGAAGATGACCTTGGCGATCAAAAGCACCTACATGTGTTTTTGTTCCTCCACCGTCAATAGCAATAATCATATGTTTCCTCGCTTATCGATAATAATTGATTTGTCCTAAAATAACATGTTTCTTAGCACCTGTCGCACGGATCAAATTAGATGGACGATGATGAAGTGTCTCGTGTCCTAAAATGAGAAATGCTAAAGCTTCTTTGATTTGACTATCCATGCCATAATCATCAAGCGTCTTAATCGTGATGGTTGGTAAACCTTCTTGAATAAGTTCTAAAAGATATGAGTTTCTTGCACCACCACCACTAAAGATGATTTCATCAAGTGGATGTTGTTGCATAACGAATCGCTTATAAGCATCTATGATGGATTGCGCTGTAAATTGTGTTAATGTATGAATCATATCTTCATGACGATATGTTTGATAACGTTCAATGAACTTATCCGTTAATTGATCTCCAAAGACTTCTCGTCCTGTCGATTTAGGTGGCATCTCTTTTAAGAAAGGATGCGCCATCAGCTCATCAAACATCGGTTTGATCAATTTGCCAGATTTTGCAATCTTTCCACCTTCATCATAGGGTTTATGGTATAAAACCTGACATGCTCTATTAATCATCATATTGGCAGGACCCGTATCACATGCGATGATATCATCTTCCTGACAACCTTTTTCTAAATAGGTGAAATTGGAGATGCCTCCAAGGTTATGAAGAGATCTTGAGATCTGTTTGTCTGAGAATAAAAGATAATCGACATAGGGTACTAGAGGTGCGCCCTGTCCACCAGAAGCAATATCAGCACATCTAAAATTTGAAACAACCGGTGTTTTCATGATACTTGCAATCGCACTACCTTCACCAAGTTGAAGTGATGATCTCAGATAGGGTTTGTTATCTTCATTAATATGCCAAATGGTTTGACCATGAGAAGCTACATATTCGATTTGATCTAAAGGTATTCCTGCTTCTTGACAACATTGTTTTGCTGCATCACCAAAAAGATAACCCAATTCCATGTTAAGAGATGATATAAGCGCTGCATGACATGTCTGATCGTTCATCGCTTCTTTAATGCGCTTAATGATTCCATCAGTTAGGGGATATGTCTTAAACGCTTTAATCTCAACACGGGTATTGGTATAGGTTCCTTCAATGGATGCGATGACGACATCAATGCCATCAAGCGATGTGCCACTCATGATTCCAACTGCCATTTTCTTCATGATGTACCCCTTTTCTTCATTTATATTATAAATCAAAGCTTGCTATTAAGGATGAGTTCTCCCATGTTATGGTTGTTTTTTTCAATTTCGAAAAATCGTGCATAAAACGTGAAAAAAAGATAAAAAATACGTGAGGTCATCACGTATCTTCATGTTATCTCTTAAATTTTTTAAATGTCTTATAGGTCATTTCTAAAGTCCTAACGGAACGGTCAATATCCGTATAAGCACAATGTGCAAAGAGGGCATCAACCACGCACATTTGTGAAATACGCGATGTCATGGCACCACTTCTAAATTCACCTTCTAAAGATGACGTGTAAAGCACAATATCTGATAAATCCGCTAAAATCGATGAGCCCAACTTCGTGATTGAAATCACTTTAGCTTTGTTTTCTTTAGCTAAGAGAGCTGCACTGATAATTTCTTTGGTCTTGCCTGAGTTTGAGATAAAGATGATGACATCTTTTTGGTTAATGAATGACGCATCGACAAGCTGTTCATGTGATTCACCTTGAGCGATACAGAACTTATTGATTCGTCTTAACTTCATCTCTAGATCTTTACAGACAAGATAGGATGATCCTTTACCAAAAATTAAAATCTTTCGTGCGTTCATGATGATTTCAGCGGCTTCTTTTGTTACTTTCTCATCATAAAGCTTCATGGTATCTTCTAAAACTCGAATGTTATTTTCAATCGCTGAACGACCACAGTGTTCATCACGACCTAAAATAACATCTACATATTCTTTATTTTCTGGAATTTCAACTTTAGCATTAGCTAAGATGAAATCTATTTTGAAATCTTTAAAACCCTTATACCCAAGCTTTTTACACATACGCACAACAGAAGCTGGTGATGTATATGCTGCTTCAGCAATCTTTTCAACACTAAAATCTTTGATGGCTTCTTTATTTTCAATGAGGTAATCTAAAACAACGCGCTCAGCCATACTAAGCTCTTCTTTATATTTGAGCATTGTTAACATGACACTCATGCAAGTCACCTCGTGTTTTCATCGTCATGGGATATCCCGTGCAATAATATTATATCATCATTACCATATATTAAACTATAAAAATGTATACGCTTTACCAAATCAAAAACTAACAAAAGAAAAGAAAAGACAAGCTGTGCTTGCCCTTTCTCCCGATGGAGAGACCATCATGTGGAGGAAAAAGAAAATTAGATAACCTTTCCGGGGTTAAGAATGTGATTGGGATCGAAGGATGCTTTGATACCCTTCATGATATTGATTTGTTTTTCACCAAGAAGTTGTTTCATGTATTCCTTTTTCGCATAGCCTATACCATGTTCACCGGATACTAGACCACCGAATGAAAAAGCTTTTTGATAGAGGGCATTAAAACCAACTTTGAGTTTTTCATCCCATGTGGCATCATCAAGATCATCTTTGCAGAAATAAATATGCAAATTACCATCACCGACATGCCCAAAATAAGGAATTCTAATCTTTAAATCTTCAGAGACTTTTCTAACGTAATTTAAAAATTCACCAATGTGTGAACGAGGTAAAACCACATCACACTCATCAATCTCTGATGTGGATGCCTTAATGGCTTCTAAGAAACCACCTCTTACTGTCCATACACTCTTTCTTCTTTCTTCAGTGTCAACTAAAAAGACGTCGATGGCATTGTACTTATTGATACATAAGTTACTTGCAATTTCGATATCTTCTTCAATAGCCTGCTCGTTGTTGCCATCATAACTGATCAGTAAATAAGCTTGATAATCGTTATGAGGAATTTTTTTACCTAAAAACGTTTCACTATATTGTAGTGATTGTTTCTCTAAAAATTCAAGAGCTGTGGGTAGCACATGATCAAGAATAAGTTGAGGTGCAGCAGCAATCGCATCCTCACGTGAGTTAAATGGAACGAGTAAACTTACTGATTTTTTAGGTAGTGGTATGAGTTTTAGCGTTGCTTCAACAATAATACCTAACGTTCCTTCGCTACCAATAATGAGATCTTTTAAACCATAACCTGTTGAGTTTTTAACAACCTTAGATCCAAAACGAACGAGATCACCCTCAGGAAGAACAACTTCAAGACCTCTCACCCAGTCACGGGTAACACCATATTTAATAGCTCTCATCCCGCCTGCATTGGTTGAAATGTTACCACCAATTGTTGCAGACTTTTCACCTGGGTCTGGTGCATAAAAGAGATTTTCCTTTTCAACATACTCATAAATATCCATCAATAAGACACCCGGTTCAACACGGAGTGTCATGTTGGTTTTATCAAGTTCAATGATTTTATTCATTTTTGATAAATCGAGCAAAATACCACCATGAAGGGGTACACATGCACCTACTAATCCAGTTCCTGAACCTCTAACGGTTACTGGAATTAAATGTTTGTTAGCATATGTCATAATCTTTGATATTTGATATTTATCCTCGGGAATGATGTGAACTTCAGGATACGCAGATACCGTTCCAAGTTCATCATGTGAAACATCTATTTCAATGGCATCACCTGTATAAAGTGATGACGCGCCAACGATATCTTGTAGATATTTAATATCTTCTTGGGTTAACTTATGATAATTCATGCATTCACCTTCCATATGTTATCGATGAGTTTGTTTAATTCAGGTAATACCGAATAGATATCACCTATGATACTATAATGGCTAATATCAAAGAGTTTATTGTGTTCATCTTGATTAACACTGATAATGAGTTCTGATTCCTTCATACCTTCAATGTATTGAACGGCACCGCTAATACCTAAGTTGATAATCAGTTTAGGTTTAACGGTTCTGCCTGATAAACCGATTTGATGTTTCGCATCAAACCAACCATTTTCAATGAGTGGTCTTGTACAAGCAACTTCTGCATTCAGTTTTTTTACAAGAGGTTGGATAAGCTCTAAATCTTTTTCTTTCTTAAATGCTCTACCGACAGCAATAATCACTTCAGCTTCAGAGATATCTTTAACTTTAGGTTTATCAGTGGTTTGAAGGATGGTTGTGTTTCTTTCACATGTCATATCTTTGATTTCTGGATAAACAATGTCTCCAAAAGGTGTAACCTGGTCAGGAAGATTAAACATTTTATAACGGATGGTTGCGAGTTGTGGACGATGATTTGGCGTATTGATTTTTGCCATAATGTTACCACCAAAGGCAGGTCTAATTTGAAGAAGATCGCCATCAGGTTTAATATCTAACATCGTACAATCCGCAGTTAATCCCGTCTTGAGTCGAGCTGCAACACGTGGAGCAAAACTTCTGCCATGTGGTGTACTACCAAATAGGATAACGTTGTTGTGATAGTTGTTGAAAAATGATTCGACGACGCTGGTATACACCTGTGCATCAAAATCGTTAAACGCTACATCATCGTATGCAAACACGCGATCAACACCATAGGTTAATGCTTCTTCTGCAATCGAAGAAATCTTGTTGCCGATGACAATCGCATAAACAGGTTCATGTGTGATTTGTGATAATTCTTTAGCTTTACCAATTAACTCCCATGAAACTTTATGTGCCATACCATGACGTTGTTCGATATAAACAGTAATGCCTTTATAAAGCGATTTATCAACACATGCTTTCTTTGTTTCTACAAGCTCACATACACCATCAGGTCCCTTTTTAACGCACATCTTGCAGATCTTACATGATGCATTAATTGATAAATACATATCTTGATATTCAAATGCATTAAATGGACAAAGATCAATCAATTTTTTTGCGATATCGGGTGTTACTTTATCGTTATTGACTTTTATATATGCCATATCATCACCTACACATAACGACTTTCTTTTAGAATATTAAAAAATGATTCTGCTAATTCTTTAGAGCTTCCTTTTACCTTAAGGGTTTCTGTTCTCTTTTGAGGTGGGAAGATTTCATCAACCTGTGTTGGAGAACCTGATAATCCATAATGATCTGGATTTTGATCTTTAAGATGTTTAAGTGAAACCATGTCAATCTCATGGTTTTTCATCATCAGTTTTCTGCGATAAGATGGTAATCTCGGAGTATTCATATCCTTATCGATGGTGATTAGACACGGTGTTTTAATCTGAACAATTTCTTCATAATCATCGTAAGCTGATCTTAAGACGAGTGCATCTTCTTTGATCTCAATAATCTCTTTTACATAAGGGATATGGGGGATATGTAAAAACTCTGCAATCTCTGGTCCTACTTGTGCAGTATCACCATCGGTTGTTTGTTTGCCACATACGATGACATCGTAATCACTGATATGTTCAATGAGCTGTGATAATGTGTAAGATGTCGCTAAAACATCTGCGCCTGCAAATCTTCGATCACTGATCAACGTTGCTTCATCTGCACCCATATATAATGCTTCTTGTAATACTTCAGTTGCTGATGGTGGTCCCATGGTAATCGCGTGAACGATCGATGATGGAACCATCTCTTTTAATTTAAATGACGCTTCAAGTCCGAAGAGATCAAAAGGGTTCATTTTAACGTTGTTACCATCTCTGATTAAAACCCCTGTTTTAGGATCAACTTGAACAGCTGATGAAGCGGGAACTTGTTTAATACATGTAATGATTTTCATAGGTTACCTCACAATCATATGCCTTCAATTCTACGTTATCATAGATAAAGATAGAAAAAAACGAATTGTTAGAAAACGTCACTTTTTTTCATCTTTAGGAAAATATGTTCGTTAAAAAAGCACCCTGAGGTGCTTATTTTATAATCATTTTAGATATGCGTTCATGGACATCGTGTTCAAAACGTTTAATGTAATCTGTGATATATGTCACGATGTCTAAATGATCATCTTGAATCAATGGTGTTAAATCCATCGCATAACTAATAGCTGTTGCTTTATCAATCTTATGTGATGTTGCGTAAGTAGCATTTGACCATCTGCGTCCTGCAGTTGCTAAATCATAACGTTTACCACCAATGATCTGTGAATCAAAGACTTCAACTAATGCAGCAGCAATATTAGGATGACCTGATACATTGAGTTCAACCTTTTCTTCGTCAACCATCCAATCGAGATCACGCCATACTTCACAGCCTAAAAGAGTTTTTGGACGATCTTTAGGATCGAGTTGTCTAATAGCTTTAATCACTTTAGTTGCTACACCGATATGGGTATCGTGTTTATCTGCTAAATTATGTGTATATAGAACTTCTGGTTTTGCTTGTAAAATAAGCATAGCCATTTCATCAACAATAGCTTGCTCGTTTGGATTCTTCATTTCCTTACTCGTATAATCGAGCATAGCACATGCACCATACTCACCGACATAAGCTGCTTTCTTTTGTTCAACCTTGCGGGTTGCCATCATTTCTTCATTGGTATATTTTGCATAAATACCATCTCTTGCTGATCCAGATCCATCGGTTGCAACCACACCAAAGAACCATGCATCTTCTTGTCCAAAACATTTTAATATACCATCATATGCCATAATTTCAATATCATCTTGATGTGCTGCAATCGCCATATGTGTTGTACGTTTAATCGCTTCATCAAGCGGCTTTTGATCTGGTATGAAAATCTCTGCAGTCTTCTTATTTAACTTCATGATAAAACCTCATTTCTTTAATTCTGGTAGCGATGCGGCAGCAATTGACTGTCCAACACGTCTACTCTTTTCGTCTGGTAATTCAATACATATATGTTCTGCTAATTCAGGGAACTCAGATGTCATAAGTTCATTAGCACGTTGAACCATGAGTTCTCCACCTTTGCCTGATAAAACACGACCTAAAACAAGCACATGTTTTATCTCATAGAAAAGTGCATAATACGCAATACCATATCCTAAATAGACACCCATGGTCTCATAGATTTCAATTGCTTTTGGATCATGATCTTCCATCATCTTTTGAACGACTTTGAGTTTTTCTGCTGGTGATAAATTCTCATCAAAAGAGATACCGCTTGCAACAGCAAGTTTGATAATGGCATCTTGTGAAAAATACTTAACACCGCAACCAATATCATGTGACCATTCATCTTCCATGGCTTGTTCATGATAGTCAATAGGTACGAAAGCTAATTCATTCAACCACCCTGTAATATGTCCTTTATCATTAACATAACCTGCTGCTTCTGATGTTCCCATCGCAATCCCCAATACTGAAGTCACTTGCATGCTCATCGCACCAGCAAGTGCAGTTACGTCACCATCATTAGCAACCTCAAGAGGAATATCACCATATGCTTTTGCTAAATCTTTAAAAAGTGTTTTAACCTTCTGTTCAAAAAGATCTTCAGGAACTTTAATAAACAGAGATGCTACTTTGACTTCGTTATCAATATAAACACCTGCAGCAGAAACACCGATAGCATCGACTCTTGGAAGATGGGCTTTCGCGTGCTCAATAGATTCTTTAATACCTTGAATATGATAATCAGGATCTGCCATTAATTTAGGGTGCCAAACAACTTCTTCAGAAAAGACTGTTTCACCATCAATCACAGCTGACACTTTTCTATCAGATCCACCCGCATCAAATCCGATACGACATCCTTCTAAATGACGTCCAATAGCTTTTGTCATTTCATAAGGTTTCGGAAAATGAGCGACATCAACCGATTTAACTTCAAATGGTTTTCCATAAACTTTAGACATGAAATCTACATCAAAAGATCTCATACCATCAATGGCATACACACTTTTAATGTACATCTGAATCTCTCTAGGAGCTGCTATATAGATTTTATAGCCACCTTTTGACCAAAGTAATGTTTTAATCAAGCGTTCTACAAATCGTGTATTCGCTTCAAATTGGTTTTCTTCATCATGAAAAATCATGGTGTCATAAACATAGATTTGATTTAATTCACGTTCGATACCTATCTTGATCGTAACAGGATGTTTACTTGCTAAAACTGCTTGTTCAAAAGCACGATGATTTAATGCCATGGGATAAAAATGTGGGTCAAGTGGTAAATAACGCTTAGATGTCTCATTAAACTTAAATGTTGTCATGGCATATTCTCCTTTAATTAGTTCACGGTTTCTCGTTTCAAAAATTCTTTAAGTAAGTTAATAAATTTATTAATATCATCTGGATGAATAATCAGTACAAATTCATCTGAGTATTCACTGTGTCTGTAATTGATTTGATCAGCTAATGCTCTCACTTTAATCACATACTGTCCAGCTTCTAAATCAAGCGGATAGATTGAACTATCTGATGTATATGTTGTTCCATTGATACTTACCATGTAGGCAAGGCTATTTAGAACGGGGTCAAATCTAAGATCACCATTACCATCAACATAAAAGTTTGCTGGTTTATCAAGGCGAATACGTGTATCTGGAAAACCTACAGGTGCAGGTCTTGGGATATGTTCACCCTTCACGATAAATACACCGTTTGTTACAGCTCTAACTGTTCCGTCTGATGGCGTATTGAGTATATCATAGCCATCTTCTTCATTCAATAATGACATCGTTGAAGAACCGCCACCATCAAGATTATAGGCTCTAACAGCATCAAAATAAACCATGATTTGTGCTAATTCATAGAGATTGACACCAACCATACCAAGAGGTTTATTTCTACCATCGACAACAACAAAGAAAATGGTACCATCTGCTTTTTGTCCAATGGCAGTTCTGGGATGCTTATAAGCTGGATCAAGACCTTTTTCTAAATAGGTCACGGGTTCTCCGTTGATGACGATTTCATCATAGACACCAACAGCAAATCTCACATCCTCAAAACCACAACCCATTTTACGTTGAACAACAACATAATCACTTGAGGTAATGAGCTGATCATCATTAAATCCTGTACCAACAATAACGAATTGGTGATCAGCAACATTGACTTCTTGATCACTCATTTGAGCATATGTACCACTACCAAAGTAGCGAACACCATCCATTTTTGTTTCTTTTGCATCAATCATC
This sequence comes from Acholeplasmataceae bacterium, assembly GCA_035447465.1. Taxonomy (GTDB): domain Bacteria; phylum Bacillota_I; class Bacilli_A; order Acholeplasmatales; family Acholeplasmataceae; genus Peloplasma. The sequence goes on along the minus strand of DAOTHC010000003.1, from coordinate 7,801 downwards.
ACTTTATTATGAGCTGATGAAATAGGTAAATCATAATTATCAAAGAAAACGGTGACTTTATCAACAGCTGTAGGTAAGTCATTGATACGTTCAATGGAAACTTCCTTTTTTAATGCACCATCTTCATCATAAACTAAGAGTTGATAACCCGTGTAACATGGCACACCAAATACGGCAGTACCATCATCTTTGAAACCCGCAAGAGGTCTTGATGAAACAACGCCTGATGCGATCACTTCAAAGTTTCTAATATAAGCACCTTGAGGCTGACCATTCAAATTGGTAATCGATGTGTTATAAAAGTCACCATTAACACCACCAATGACTTGGTAATTGGGGTAACGTTCTTCAATATTTTCTGCGTGAGCGATAATCGTTCCTCTACCCCATGAGTCATGTGCTTTATATGAATCACCGACAACAATGTTCATGTCACTGTTATCCAGGACGTTCGCACCTAAATAATTAATCACTTGGTTAGATGTCACACCGTCGTATTCAAGTTGACCAACAATTTTAGTATGTCTCACACTTTCAACATATTCTGTCTCACGTGATGTTACCGTTAGACGCATATCCGCTTCTAATGAAGGTCCTAAACATGCAAATGCAATAATAACAACGAAGAATAAAGATAATAACTTTTTCATGATGTACCCCCTATACCGTTGGCAATATGATTTGGGTTTCCCCAATCATCGAAAATGTCAATGTAAATTGATACATGACGCTATCTACGGTCACTTGAAATGACATAACTTCAAAATAGGTATCACCAATCGATAATTCAAGATTAGATACTTCACTACCTGGAAATGATGCTTGAAAGAATACAGCAACATCATCAAGATATTCAGTCTTTAAGAAATGTCTTTCACTCACAAGTTGGAACCAAGATGGTTCTAAATCTTTAAAGAAGTGAAATCCTGATGTATTTACTGCTTCAGTAACACTTTCTTTTCTGAAACCTTCATCTATTTGAAAGTAATGATCAAAACCTGTACTTGTTTTTTCATAGTACTCCATCTGATCACCCATGACAAATTGTGATTTATCGTCATCAACACGAAGTATCATTTCATAAAGATCTTCAAGCTGTTGAATGGTAACTGTTAACGTATAGTTGTTAATTTCAGCGGTTGCATCAAATGCTTTTTCAAAATCAGTCTTAACGACTTGGCAAGCCCCATCGACAATGATCTCATCATCACCACATTGGAGTGTTGGTGTCTGTTCGTTTTGACATGCTGAAAAAACGAATAGACAGATGAAAAACATTGACATGATCCATTTTTTCATATGATTCATCTCCTCGGATTGTTCCTTATACCGTTATTTTATCGAGAATGAGGTGAAAATACCGTTCAATAAGTGACAATATCAACACGAAACATGAAACAAAAAACCACCATGGATGATGTACATCATGATGGTTTGAAAAACTATTTACAAATGAGAATGAGTTCATCGTCCTCTTCAATTGTGATCGCTTCTTCAGGATCTAAGTCACCCTTAAAGATTTCAAAGTGGTCTTTTTTAGATAAACCGATCAGAATGTAGCTCTGTTCTCCACTCATATAAAACGAATAGATCATATCTGCTTTAGACTTAAACGTTAATGGAAGTGAAGTCTTAAGAATGTCCTGAGCAGGATATGCATATACTTCATAGGTTTCTTGTTCACTATCATATGCATCGTAGGTTAATAGATCAATAAACAAATCATAGAGATGTCGATTTTTTGATAACTGTGTCATCATATGACTGACATACTCGTTTGAAATAATCGTGTTATTCACATTGTAACTTTGTGCAATATCATAATGTCTTGGATCTAGTAGTTCAATGATGATTTCAGCATGATGTTTTTTAGCGAGTTCCTGTGTCATTAAAAGTGTCAATAGAACATCAGAATCATATTCTTCAGGCGATAAATGATCTTCAGAAAGTATGACGATGTGATCAATTTTCTCATTGCTATCCATGAATATTTCTATATCTTTTGCTTCATTAGATTCGACTAAAGATACTTTAACTTCCGTTTTGTTTTCACGCTCATAGAGTTTAATTGAATCTAAGATATAAGGTAACTTCTGATTTTTACCAAAGATGACAATGTGCTTCTTGTGATAACGTGATTCATGATGAAATTTAAGAGGTGTATAACTGTGAAGAGGTTGATTTCTTCTCTCTTTAACACATAGAGATGATTCAGATAATACATAGAGATGATCGTTAAGTGTATAGATAGGAATAGCCTTATGATGCGATTCCATGAACTCTCTTGGATTTTGTTCTGGCAGGGTATAGAACTCAGCACCTTCAAATGAAAAGAGCTCATGATAAACCTTGTGAAGGGTTGGCATTAAGAGTGTCTGTGCAATCAAGCGACCCATAAGTTCATCGGGTAACAGTGGTAAAATTTGGTGTGAACGACTTGTGTTTTTAGCAATATAATCCTTAATTAAACCTATCGATTTTTGTTCTTTAACTTCAATCAAAATGGTTTGATCATCGGATAAGTTTAAATGTGCTACAAGCATTAGTGTTTTCATCGCTAGCATATCAAGGTGTGCTGCTGATTGATGATCCTGTTCATCAGCTAATATCATAATCGTTTTGGCTTTTTCGATACAGACATCCATCAAATCGTGTTTAGAAAAGACTTCGCCTTCACGAACAATGATATTCATTTTCTTTTGTTCTTTTCGATAGAATTTTCGCTTGATATCCTCTTCAATGTCTTCCTTTGGTCGATCCGATAAAATAACAATAGTATTGGTGTCATCATCATAACGATAATCTGCAATCAGTTCTAATGCTTTATAATTCCAGTTAAGAATAAGGATATGATCATAGACATAGAGTTTGTTTTTACCTTGTTTAGCATTATCAATAATGTTTGAAAAGAAATTAGCAACATAACCGATAATACCACCTGTGAAGGTAATCATCGATAACAAGATAACAATAATCGATATCACTCTAATCGCGACAGGTACAGTTGGATCATAAAATCCAGGTTCAAGCATCCAGGTAATCCCAGATGACCAAAGAGCTTTAACAACATTGCCATAAAGTGATGGTTGAATTAGATATGCGATAAGTGATGAAATCAACCATAACAAGATATTAAACAAAATAATGAAGACTAATATAATGCCTCGTGCGTTTTGATTCTTTTTAATACTTAACCATTTTCTAAAACGGTTATACATATAAACACCCCTTTTCGTTATGATTTCTCTTCGATTTCATGAACAACAATTTGATTGAATGGAATATTAATACCCTCTTGGTCAAATAAAAGCTTGATTTCACGATTCATAGCACGTCTAACTCTATTCTTATTGATTTCATCACAACGTGCTTGTAATCTAACAACAACTGATGAATCAGCTAAAGCTTCAACACCCATGTAATAAGGACCTTCAATGATTTCTGGAATCTTCTTCTTCATTTCAACAAGGTTCTTTTGAAGAAGTGCTTCAACCTTATGGATATCTTCACTGTATTCAATACCAACATCAGAGATAGCTGTTGATAATTCAATCGATGTATTGATAATGCCTCTAATGTCTGAGTTGTTAATGATTAAAACATCGCCATTCAGATCTTCGATCTTAGTTGTACGAATGCCGATTTCACGAACAATGCCACGTCGATCATTGATTTCTACGATATGACCAACTACAAACTGCTTTTCAAAAATAATGAAAAGACCAGCAATGATGTCTTCAATTAAGCTCTGAGCACCAAATGATAATCCTAATCCAATAATACCAGCACCAGCTAATAGGGTTGGTGTTTCAACTCCCCATGCGCTTAACACTAAGAAGAATGCAACAACAAAACTCATATAGCGAATCACCGATGCCATGAGTTTCCCTACAGTTTCCCCACGATGTCCCTTCTTTGTTAATAGATTGACTAAAAAGAGTAAGACATGATTTAGAACCCATACAAAGATAAAGATTGTCAAACTTTCTAAAATGGTGACATACTCGTTTTTAACAAACTTAACCATATTAAAAAACTTACCAATTGATTGATTAATAATATTTGAAAATGTGGTATTTGGAAAAATCACATCTGCTAGACTTCCTAATAAAATGAATAGCACGATGATACTACCTAAAACGATTAATCTAACTTTTTCCTGTTTGCTTTTATCTTTAAAGTTCATAACTTACTCCTTCGTTAACGTCTCATGATAGACGATATGTTTCATTGTAAAATCGTTTTGATTCTGTATGCCAACCATAATCTCAAATGTGCCTGATGAAGGTAACTGAATGGTGATCGTGACAGTCTTGCTGTTGATACCTGGTGTAAAGCTTAAATAATCACCTGAAATCCAACTTGGAAAATCACCTGATACATCATAGACATCATAATACGGTACTTGAAAATAATGTGAGGGATCAATAACTTCGATATTGAGTTCTATAAATAGATCTGTCATATTAACGGTGTAATTGACTTCGTAGAACCCCAATGTCTCAAAGGTGATATCATCGATGACATCTTCGCTCTTTTGCAACGTGTCAGGGTTCATATAAGATGCGGTAATCACGACATGATAGGCATGAGCCTCTTTTAATTTATCAAAGATGATAGGAGATGTATCATGTGTTTGATAAGTTCCTAACATGGTTTGTGAATCAATCTTTGTATCGTTTTGATAAAGATCAAAGCGATATGTCACTTCAATATCTTGATTAGCTTCGTGGTAAAGATTAAATGCTACTTCTGATTGATTGCGATAATCAAGGTAAACTGAACTACCTAATTGGAAAGGGGGCGTTAGCCACATCTCATCAAGTATGATTGCACCATCTACCGTCATCGCCTCTAAATAGAGATGGGTTTTAACATAAACACTTTGTATAAGCACAGTTTCATCTGATAATGTGATGGGGATGGTGTCATAAAACATCTGTTCATCATACGCATATCCATAATATAAGAGTACTGATTGATAACTATTTTCTGGATCGTTAATGACAATGTCAACTTCGTAATTAGGCTCAAAACCATTATCTTGTAATCGATAGCCAAGAATAAAGCCACCAACCCTGTCTTCTGTCTTAACCCATACACTATCAAGTCGTTCCAATCCAAAACCTTTACTACCATAAATGCTTAATTGATAATCCGTATTAGGTAATAAATCTAAGAATTTTCCTGATGTTTCACCCAAGGGAATGCTTTGTTCTAAATACGTCATTTGATTCTCTAATACGACCTTAAGTGTTCCTTCTTGGAGTGCTTGATCTTCATCAGTTACTTTAACTTGATATGTTATCTGATTTTCAAGTGGTGTGTATTTTAATATTTTAGCTTCAGGACTTTTAGGAACAAAAACGATAACAGCAACAACAGCTGCTACTGTAACAACAAAAGAAGACAACCATGTCTTAATGATTTCATATCGTGATTTTTGAAGTTTGTCTTTCTTCTTAATGAGTGACATACATACTCCTAGGGTCATGCATTTCATTCTCATGTGACTTCGTGGTGTAATTTAGTTTCATTATACGACGATTTTATTGTATAAAAACAAAAAAATTGACAAGTTCAACGCGAATAGCTTAATAAATAAAAAAATCGCTCATTTATTGTGAGCGATAATCTATTTTTGTTTTTTAAAGTTTGAATGAGCATCTCTAGTTTTTCTGATGTCAAACAGTAATTTGATTAAACATGTGTGATAGGGAATGAATGTTTCTTCTTCAATCATCTTGATAATCTCATCACATGAAGCCCATTTGACCTGTTGAACTTCTTCAGGTTGTAAGATGAGTTCACTTATGTTAATATCCTGATCAACGATATAGATATCATCATATCCAACTGGAAAAGGAATAGTCATAACAGGTCTTGCTTTGCTTAAATCAATACGGTATCCAAGTTCTTCAAAGACCTCTCGTTCAGCAGCTCTTCTACTGGTATCACCGGTTTGAGCGCTTCCTCCTATGGATAGATCCCACATGTTTGGCCAACCAGACTTAAAGGGCTGCCTTTGTTGAATCAACATCTCATTTTTTGAATTGAAGATGCAGACATGAACAACCAAATGATAACGATCCTTTGGAATGCGTTCACCTCGGTTAATCACTTCACCTGTTAAATTTCTTAAATCATCGTATAAATCCCATTTTTCCATAGTACCCTCAGCGATATTTATCTACAATGTCATTCATCAAGGCAAGTTTCTCTTCTAACCTTTTGACCAACGTTAATTGATTTTTTGCACGTTCAAAATTATGTTTTTCTCTGTGAATCTTAAAATAGTGATCACCTAACAAATAGTCCATTAAAAACCTCATACCTAATTCAAGTGTAATCAGAATTGAACTCCAAGCTAAATAATCAAATTCTGTTGGTGTCATCGTATCCTTTAAAGGTTTCATAAATCCTTTTGTGAAAGCTTCAAAATAATTGAGATTGACATCAACCAATGATAAGTCAGTTTCATCTTCTTTAGCTGTACTGCATCCGAAGCGAACAGCATCCCCAAAGTCATATAAAAGACTTCCTGGCATGACGGTGTCTAAATCAACTAAACATTTGACTTTTGGTTCATGACGATCAAATAAAATGTTGTTAATCTTCGTATCATTATGTGTGACCCTCAAGGGGATTTGACTTGCGTTAATCCCTTGAATAACTTTTTGCATATCACGTGATCTTTCACAGATAAAGTCAATCCACTCTTTAGCTTCAACTAAACGTTCAGGAATCGCATCATTGAGAGATTCAATGAATCGTTCATAACGTTTAGGTGTGTGATGAAAATCTTCAATAGTTTCAAATAATAGATTCGCATCAAATGTGTTTAATCGTTTTTGAAACTCACCGAATGCTTCACCTGCAAGTTCTAAATAACGTTCATCTGGTACCTGTTCATAGGATGTCGAATTTTCAACAAAATGATACAGACGATAGTAGTCATCTCCCACCTTGAAAAAAGATTCGCCTTCCTTTGTTGGTACATACGTTAAGACGCGTTCTTTCGGATCTAGTCCTTCAGACTCATATTGATGTTTAATATGATTTGTTACAAGTTCTATATTTTTCATCAATTCTGGAATACGTTTAAAAACAGCAGGATTAATCCATTGTAAAATGTACTGCTTGCTAGGATTTTCGCATGTTACCAAATAGGTCTCATTAATGTGACCATATCCGTAGGTTTCATGACTGACATAAGTCCCCTCATACAAAAATTGATCAATGATATCTCTCATATGTTAGCCTCGATTGTTTAGTATTCACTTCTTTTATTGTAACACCTTTCGGGATGATGTGACACAAAAAAAGGAAGAGGGATATCTTCCTTTCTTTGAAAACTTAAAAATTAAGGGATCATCACTTCGTGTGTTGTGACTTTAACCTGCCAATCGAAGGCACCATAAATGTATTCAAAACCAACAAGGTAACCTTCTACTTTGATAACCTGTCCAACAAGTGGATCCATAATATCATTAAATGGATTATAGGTGTTACCCCAAATTTGAAGATCATAGGTATTATTGATATAACCGTCTTCTCTTAAATCATAAGATGGGTACCATATATTACCACTGAATATCACAGTTCCTGTGAATGAGACATAAAGGTTATAAGCATCGGGACATAAATAATCAATATCTAAAATATCATCAATAGTTACTGTGGTTGCTGTTCTGTTGACTGCATTACCCGTTGAGATCACTTGAATATCAATAGCATAATCCATAATCGGTACAAAATCTTGCATTTCAAATGTACCTCTTTCGCCTAACACTTCAACCTC
>DAOTHC010000002.1:0-30841 GCA_035447465.1 Acholeplasmataceae bacterium | reverse complement strand
GGTCAGCTTTTCATATCAATATATTTTTATTGATGAGTTTCAAGATACCAACTTATTGCAGTACGCATGCTTGAAAAAACTCATCAAACATAACACACATGTCTTAGCTGTTGGAGACCCCGATCAATCCATTTATCAGTTTAGAGGAGCATCATCACGCATCATCAATCAGTATGTCAAAGACTATCATGCTAGAGTAGAAAAACTAACGTACAATTATCGTTCATATCAATCCATCATTACAGCTGTAAATCGCTTAATTAAGAGAAATAACCGTTCCTATAAGAAAGAACTCAAACCAACCCATCAGAAAGAAGGAAATGTTTTTTCACTTCGCTTTAGAGATGATGAGAATGAAGCTTTGTGGCTTATATCACAGATAAAACTTGCGAATCAAAAAGGGATTAAGTTTGATCAAATAGCTATTCTTTATCGAAATCATCATCGGGCTTATCAGCTTATGATGACACTCCACGACGGTGAGATACCTTTTACAATTCATGATGATGAAACCACAGAACAAGATGGCATATCTTTGCTCACTATTCATCAAGCAAAAGGGCTAGAGTTTGATCTCGTTTTTATTATAGGTTGTGAGGATCATCTTTTACCTTCCAGACGAAACAATCAGATCAGTGCACTTGAAGAGGAGCGCAGATTAATGTTTGTTGCGATGACGAGGGCTAAACATATCCTATGTTTAACCCATATTTCTCATGACGGTCAAAACCATCATTTCACATCATCTCCCTTCATCTTAGAAAGTGGGATTAAATCCTCTAATCCCCAAAGAATTAGTGATATAATATCACTGGGTGATGAAAATGGACATCAAAAAACGCATCGATGAGCTTGTCAATATCATCAATCAAGCTAATATCGATTACCATACAAAGGATATGCCAACACTCACTGATTTTGAGTACGACCGGTTGTTAAAAGAATTGGTTGAACTGGAACATACATATCCACAATACAAACACGTAGACTCACCGACCGAAAAGATTGGTGGTTTTGTTTTAGATGGATTTGAAAAAGTGACACATCAAGTTCCTATGATGAGTCTATCTAACGTATTTGATGAAACAGAACTTAGAGCTTTTGATGAACGGATTAACAAAGTAACATCAGGCTATCATTACACAACAGAACTTAAAATTGATGGACTTGCTGTCAGTTTAGTTTATGAAGCAGGTCTTTTTAAACGTGCAGCTACCCGTGGTAATGGCGTTGTTGGTGAAGATATTACCCATAACGTTAAAACGATTAAAAGCTTACCCTTACGTTTATCAGAACCGATTGATATCGAAGTTCGTGGTGAAATTTATATGCCACATAAAAGTTTTAAACTGGCTAATGAAGAACGTATGAATAACGATGAAGCGTTGTTTGCTAATCCTAGAAATGCAGCAGCTGGTACCATTCGTCAATTAGATTCTAAAATTGTTGCTAAACGTCAATTAGATATGTTTGTCTATACGATTGTCGATGCAAAAGAATATGTCAGTACACAATATGAAGCGTTAACGTATTTATCATCTTTAGGTTTTAAAGTTAACCCTCATTTTAAATTGTGTAAGCATGTTGATGAGCTTATTCAAACCATAGATTCATACGATCATCTTAGAAAAACTTTACCTTATGATACCGATGGTGTCGTGATTAAAGTCAATGAATTTAACTTATACGACCTCATTGGTTATACTGCTAAATTCCCTAAATGGGCAACAGCATACAAGTTCCAAGCAGAACAAGTTGAAACGTTATTAAAAGATATTACATTCCAAATTGGACGTACAGGTGTTGTTACACCGGTTGCTGAATTAGAACCTGTTTTTGTATCAGGAACAACCGTTGCACGTGCTACACTTCATAATGAGGACTATATTTTAGCTAAAGACATTCGTATTGGTGATTTTGTTATTGTACATAAAGCAGGAGAAATTATTCCTGAAGTTGTCCAAGTTAACACGGATAAACGAAAAGGACAATTACCTTTTACGATGATTGAAACATGTCCAGTTTGTGGATCCAAGCTTGAAAGAAAACCTGGTGAAGCAGATTATTATTGTCAAAATTCAGAATGTCCAGGAAAAAATATTAATACACTGATTCATTTTGCATCACGTCAAGCAATGGATATCGATACACTGGGCGAAAAGGTTGTTGAAATCTTACACGAACTTGGATATCTTAATCAAATCGTTGATATCTATAATCTCTACATGTTTAAAGATGAACTTAAAGAGATTCCTGGATTTGGTGACAAAAAAGTTGAAAAATTATTAACAGCGATTGAGCACAGTAAAAACCAAACATTAGATCGTCTGATCTTTGGTTTAGGTATAAAGCATGTTGGTGCGAAAGTAGCCAAATTACTCATCAAACAATATCCTTCCATGGATTTATTGATGCATGCAAACTATGATGATCTCATTCAAATGAGTGATATTGGTGGTATGATTGCAACATCAATCGTTTCATATTTTAGTGATCCAAAAAATGTAGAGCATATTGAGCTTCTTAAACAAAAAGGATTAAACATGACGCATGAAAAAGAAGACGTTGTCGAACATGCGTTTAATGGTAAGACGCTTGTCTTAACGGGGAAACTATCGCTTTTTTCTCGTGATCAAGCATCTGACATCATAGAAAAACTTGGTGGAAAGGTAGCCTCTTCTGTATCAGCAAAAACTGATTTTGTTGTTGCAGGTGAAGATGCTGGTTCGAAGCTTAAAAAAGCACAAGAACTCGGCGTAAAAGTCATCGATGAAGAAGCATTTAAGGTGATGATTGATGGATTATATTAAAGTACACGGTGCTCGAGAAAATAATCTTCAGAACATCGATATTGAAATACCTAAAAACAAACTTGTCGTCATGACAGGTATTTCTGGTTCTGGTAAGAGTTCATTAGCGTTTGATACCCTTTATCAAGAAGGACAACGTCGTTACATGGAATCTTTATCCGCGTATGCAAGACAGTTTTTAGGTAACTTTGAAAAACCTGATGTCGATAATATCGAGGGTTTATCGCCATCGATTTCAATCGACCAAAAAACAACATCAAATAATCCACGATCAACCGTGGGGACTGTGACTGAAATCTATGATTATCTACGTTTGTTATATGCAAGAGTGGGTATTCCTTATTGTCCGGGAACTGACGAACCACTTACTAAACAAACCATTGAAGAAATGACACTTCGTGTTTTATCACTTAAAGAAGGTTCACGTGTTGTTATTATGGCACCTGTTGTTGAAAGACAAAAGGGAACCCATAAGAAACTGGCTGAACAATATCTGAAAGATGGCTTCACCAGAGCTTTTATTGATGGTGAACAAATCTCTCTTGAAGAGATGCCTGAACTGGATAAGAATAAGAATCATGATTTCTATTTGGTCATTGATCGTCTTATCATCAAAGAGGGTATTCGTTCAAGAGTCTATGATGCATTAGAACTTGCTGCTAAACTAGCTTCAGGAAAAACCAAGGTTTTAGTAGGAAGTGATGCATTTTTAAACTTCAATCAAAATTATGCATGTGGTGATCAAAACTTTACTATTCCTGATCTTGAACCAAGACTGTTTTCATTTAATACACCCATTGGGGCATGTCCATACTGCAATGGTTTAGGATTAAAGCTTGAAGTTGCTGAAGAACTTGTTGTCAATCCTGAAAAAGGACTACTTGATGGCGGTATCATTCCTTATAAGAATAATGATACAGATAACTTAAACAATGCCATGATTGAAGAGTTGTGCAAAGTTTATGATATCGATATCGCTCAGCCTATTGCTAATATACCTAAAGACAAACTAAACTATGTTCTTTATGGCTCACCTGATCAAATTCATTTTAAAATGCGTTCTTCATCAGGAAGACTCCATGAAAAAGTGGATTACTTCGAAGGTATCATCAATAACTTATCCCGTCGTTATCGTGAAACAACTTCTGAATGGATTCGTACATGGATTGAAGGGTTCATGACAGAATCTGAATGTCCAGTGTGTCATGGTGCTAGATTAAATGAACAAGCATTAAGTGTTCGTATCGGTGGTAAAAATATTGATCAGTTAACACGTTTATCCATCGATGATACTATTACATTCTTAAGTCATCTGACATTAAATCCCGAACAACAAAAAATTGCAAGATTAGCTTTGCAAGAAATTATTAGTAGATTAAGTTTCCTTCAAGATGTTGGACTTGGTTATTTAACCTTGGCGAGATCTGCAGGAACATTATCTGGTGGTGAAGCACAACGTATTAGACTTGCAACCCAAATTGGGTCTAAATTAACAGGTGTTTTATATGTTCTTGATGAACCATCGATTGGACTACATCAAAGAGATAACCACAAACTTATTGAAACGCTTAAGAAAATGCGTGATCTAGGTAATACACTGGTCGTTGTTGAACACGATCATGAGACCATGCTAGAAAGTGACTACTTAATTGATATTGGTCCAGGTGCAGGTAAGCACGGAGGTCTTGTAGTTGCTGCAGGTACACCTGAGGAAGTTATGGATAATCCAGACAGTATCACTGGACGGTATTTAAAAGGATTAGAAAAAGTCGAAGTCCCTTCAAAGCGTAGGGAAGGAACGGGCCAAGATATTTTAGTGATGGGTGCGAAAGAAAACAATCTTAAAGATATTTCTGTTGCATTTCCTGTGGGTAAACTAACAGTTGTGACTGGTGTATCAGGATCTGGTAAATCAACACTCGTTAATGAGATCTTGATGAAGGGTCTTCAACAGAAGCACTATAAAACAAAAGATAAACCCGGTCTACACTCAGCCATTAATGATCACCATTTAATTGATCGCGTCATAGAGATTTCACAATCACCTATTGGACGTACACCACGCAGTAACCCTGCAACGTATACAGGTGTCTTTGATGACATCAGAGACCTTTACTCTCAAACCACTGAAGCGAAAGCGAGAGGTTATGAAAAAGGAAGATTCTCATTTAACGTTCGTGGAGGTCGTTGTGAAGCGTGTGCTGGTGATGGTGTGAAAAAGATATCGATGCATTTCTTACCCGATGTCTATGTGCCCTGTGAAGTATGTGGAGGTACAAGATATAATCATGAAACCCTGCAGGTTAAATACCGCGGGAAAAATATTTCTGATGTTTTAGATATGACAGTTGAAGAAGCGCTATTCTTCTTTGAAAATCATCCTAAAATTCACCATAAGATGAAGACACTGTATGATGTTGGATTGGATTATATCACGCTTGGTCAAGCAGCAACTACCTTATCAGGTGGTGAGGCACAACGCGTGAAACTAGCGAGTGAACTCTATCGCAGAATTACACCTTCATCCATTTATATCTTAGACGAACCGACAACAGGACTTCATACAGACGATGTTAAACGGTTATTAAAAGTTCTTCATCGCATTGTTGATGAAGGGGCTACCATGGTCATTATTGAACATAATCTTGATGTCATTAAAAATGCGGATTACATCATTGATTTAGGACCTGAAGGTGGCGATGCTGGTGGTGAAGTGATTGCTACTGGAACACCTGAAGACATTGCGAAAGTTGAAAGGTCTTATACAGGCCAGTATTTGAAAGAAGCTTTAAAAGTTTAAAAAAATAAACTATTTTGTTATAATAACACATTGGGGGATGTCATATGGACCAAAAACCGGATAAAGATCCGAACAAGCTTACTGAAGAAGAAATCAAAGAAATCTTCGAGAAAATCAAAAAGCAAAAAAAATCAAATAATCAACTCAGTGTAACACTTGGTTTTCTGTTGCACAAAAACTATGTGATCCACCTCGGGTTATCACTCGCGGTGAACCTCTTAATTTTTGCTGTGGTTTTAGGTCTTGCCATTGGTATTGATATGCCACTTGTTGACATGACGCTTCCTGGATTTCTATTTGCTGTCATCCTTTTGACACTTTTTGAAAACTTTGTCAAAATTCTATTATTTAAATATGCGACACGCTTAATGATCTTCAGTATGGGTTTATTATCGGTTGCAGTTCAAATTATCATTTTATATATCATTGATGTCATATTGTCTGAAGGGTTCCATTTCATTGGTATTGATCGCCTTATGGCATTTGCGTTCATCTTTTCCATCTTGAGATTAATTATCTCGGTGTATTTAAGACGAATGCTTTATAACGAAAAAATCGTTTTTATAGGAGGTAAAAAATGAAACTTAAGGTCAAACATATCATCAGAGACTTAAATTTGTCACTGCTGAATGACCCAAGCTGCATGGCTAGAGAGATTAAATCGGAAATGTTATCTCGTCCAGGTGTCGAACTTGCTGGCTTCTTAGATTTCTTTGATCCAGAAAGACTTATTCTCATCGGTTCGAAAGAAGCACATTTCTTAGATAAACTTCCCTATGACATCAGAAGACAACGCGTGGAAGATCTTTTCATGAAGAATCCTCCTGGTGTGATTTACTCAGTTAACGTGGACATTGAAGACGATGTGATTCAACTCGGTAATAAATATCAAGTAGCCATCTTAAAGAGTCAATCACGAACGACACCATTATCTGGATCACTCTATCAATATTTACATAGTAAGTTAGCTCCACGTACCTCTATGCATGGCGTCTTACTCGATATTCATGGTCTAGGTACACTTATTACTGGTAAATCAGGCATTGGTAAAAGTGAAACAGCGCTTGAACTGATTAAACGCGGACATATTTTAATCAGTGATGACCGTGTCGATATTTTCGAAGCTGCACCAGGTGTTTTAATTGGATCAGCTCCTAAAATATTAGAAAAATATATTGAAGTTCGTGGTATCGGTATTGTCGATGTTGTTCAAATGTTTGGTGCAGGAGCTTACCGTGAAAATAAGAAAGTTCGATTGGTTGTTGAACTTGAACATTGGAAAAAGGGTAAACAATATGATCGTTTAGGAATTGATACCGAAACCATCAAAATCTTTAATACCGAAATTGCAAAAATTACGATACCCGTATTACCAGGACGTAATGTTGCGACACTCGTAGAATCAGCAGCGATGAATCAAAAGTTAAAATATTTAGGATATAATGCAGCGTATGAATTGACACAAGCCGTTTCACTTCGTGCCGCAGGAAAGATGAGGGATGATGATGACGAAGATTAAAGAGTTTTTCTCAAAAAGTACAGATGCAAGAAACTATACCATAGGTTTTAGTGCCTTTATCATTGTTTTATTATTAGCAATCCTAACACAGGATGGAACACCTTATAACCCAACTGCACTTGACTTAGGTTTTGCACAAGTTCAGTGGTATGCTGTCTTTATCTTAACAGGATTAAGTATTGGAGCTTTTCTCGCTCATGAAGAATTTAAGCGTGTTGGGTGGAATACAGATTTATTGTTCGATGCACTTTTATGGGCAGTTCCACTATCTATTGTTGGTTCACGTTTATATTATGTAATCTTTGATCCAAATCCTAATTATGATTCATTCATGGATGTAATCAATATCACCAACGGTGGCTTATCGATTCATGGTGCTGTTATCACAGCGTTTACATTTGTTTTCTTTTTCACAAGAAAGAAGAAAATTAGTTTTTGGTTACTAACGGATATTTTGGCCATCGGTTTTCTTGTTGGTCAAATTGTGGGCAGATGGGGAAACTTCATGAATCAAGAAGCGTATGGCCCTCAGATTCAATCTGAGTTTATCTTAAGTCTTCTTCCGGCATTCATTGAAGATCAGATGGTTATTGGTGGTATCATCCATCACCCCACTTATCTCTATGAAGGATTATGGAATTTTGCTGGACTCATTTTCTTACTTGTTGCTAGAAGAAAACGTTGGTTTAAAGTCGGCGATATGATGGGTTTATATTTAATTTGGTATGGTCTAGGACGTGGTGCGATTATTGAACCTCTTAGAACCGGAGGAGATCCGGGAGATGCATTACGCATGTTTGGGCTACCAACCAATGTGATCTTATCGTTAACGTTATTTATGTTGGGTGGTGTAGCACTCATTGTTGCTAAACACTATCTCATTAAAGATCAAAAGTATTATAAAGATATGTTGGTCGCAGACCATGATTAAGTGTGTTTTATTTGATTTAGATGGGACACTCATTCAGACAACGGAGATTATTCTAGATGCATTCCGTGTCACATTTAATAAGTTTTTTCCAGAATTAACGTTAACGGATGAAACCTATACCAACATGCTTGGACAGACGCTATTTACAACATTTGGTTACTACGCAGACTCAAAAGAAAAAGTTGATGAGATGGTAGCCTTCTATCGTCTTTATTCAAACGATTTGATTGAACAAGGGTTACAAGCTTATCCAGGTGCTGAAGAAACACTTCGCTATCTTAAGAAAAAGAAAATCAAAGTGGGTATCGTCACATCAAAGATGAGACATGTGGCTACACATCATTTAGAGTTAACACATTTACTTGAGTGGATTGATGGTATCATCGGTTATGAAGATGTGACAGAACATAAACCATCACCTGAACCCATACAAAAAGCATTAGCACTTCTTCAAGCAAAAGAAGAGGAAACCATTTATGTCGGTGATCATGAAAATGATATTATCGCCGCACAAAAAGCAGGTATTTCTACCTGTGCTGTGACTTATAGTCACCGCTTAAGAGAAATGTTATCTTATCGTCCAGATTATGTGATCGATGAGTTAAAACATATGAAAGATGTTATTTAAGAGGAGAGTTAAACATGTTATACGATGTATTAATTATTGGAACCGGTCCTGCGGGAATTACAGCAGGGATATACGCAAAACGAGCTAACTTAAAAGTTGCTATGTTTGAAAAGGACACACCAGGTGGTCAACTTTCAAAATACAACGAAATAGAAAACTATACAGGGGCTAAAAAAGTTGCAGGTTATGAATTAGCAACGATGATGATTGATCATGCATATCAATTAGATATCGAAGTAATCTATGATGAAGTTACGAAAGTCGAAATTGATGGTCAAATTAAAAAAGTGGTTACACCAAGTGCAACCTATGAAACCAAAGCGGTTATTATCGCATCAGGTAATGTCCCAAGACGTTTAGGTGTTGAAAATGAAGATGCTTTAGCAATGAATGGTATCAGCTGGTGTGCGATTTGTGATGGACCACTTTATAAAGGAAGAAAATTAGTTGTTGTAGGTGGCGGTAACTCAGCTGTTGAAGAAGCAGCATATCTTGCAACCTTAGCAACTCATGTCACTGTTGTTCAAAACCTTGATGATTTAACTGCAGATCCCAAAGCTCAAGATATTTTAAGAAGTATGCCAAATGTTGACTTTAGATATGGGTCAGTTGTATCTAAGTTTGAAATGGAAAACAATACCTTAACAGGCGTCACCATTCAAAATAAGAATGGTGAAAAAGAAACCATTTCTGCAGAAGGCGTGTTTGAATATGTAGGTCTAATTCCTGTAACAACCTTTGTTAAAGATTTAGGTATCACAAATGATTGGGGTTATGTCATCGCGAATGAAAAGATGGAAACAAAAGTTCCTGGCATTTATGCAGCTGGTGATGTGACCGTTAAACAAATTCGTCAGGTCATTACTGCAGCTTCAGATGGTGCGATTGCTGCACAAAATGCCTTGAAATATATTGAATCTTGGAAGAAGTAATTCATGAGTTTTGCGAAAACCGTCAAAGAGGAACTCGTTTCGGTTCCCGTTGAGTTAGATGAACAGCTTGCAGAGTTTTCTGCGTTTATCAACCTCAATGCAGAATTTCATATTGAAAACAAGCAAAAAATGCTTGATTTCAAAACTAACAATCCAACCGTTGCCAAACGGTTTTTGCAATTAGTAAGATCGTTATATCAAGCTGAAACAAGTTTGATTACTCAGCGCATCAATAAGCTTAATCAACGCAACGCGATCATCATTCGTATTCAATCAAAAGTTGAAGATATCGTAAATGAACATAGCTTACTTGATAGTCCGATTGAAAACCAAGAGTTAACAACAGCTACACCGGAAGCTAAACAAGCTTTCTTAAGAGCTGCATTTCTTTCAGGTGGTTCTGTGAATCATCCTAAAACAGCGGAATATCATTTAGAAATCTACACAAGAGATCCTGAACAAGCAGTATTCTTACAATCTGTTATGAATTACTTTGATCTTAATGCGAAAATAACAAAAAGACGTCAAGGGTTTATTTGCTATCTAAAAGATGCAGAAGGCATCAGTGACTTTTTGCAGATTGTAGGTGCTCAAAACTCGGTATTCCATTTTGAAGATGTTCGTATCAAAAGAGACTTTAATAACTCGATTAACCGTGTGATGAATATGGAAATCGCAAATGAAAAGAAAGCAATTGTTGCTGCTAACGAACAACTCAAAGATATCGAAATCGTCTTAACCTATGTTCCTGAAAGTCAAATTGATGCAAAAAGTAGACAGGTGATCGAACTTAGAAAGATGTATCCTGAAGCAAGTCTCAAAGAACTTGTTGATCTATTTGAAGAAACATATCATGATCACATCAGCAAATCAGGATTAAACCACAGACTTGTTAAGATTAAACAGATGGCAAAAGAGATTAAGGAGGGCCTATCATGATTCAAGGCATTGGTATTGATTTAGTAGAACTTAATCGAATAAAAGAGTTACTAAGCGATCGTTTTATTGATCGCATCTTATCACCTGAAGAAAAAAAGATGTATTTAAACATTGCAGCTGAGAATACGAAACTATCCTTTATCGGTGGAAGATTTGCAGCAAAAGAAGCGTTATTTAAAGCGATATCCAAGGGAAATGGAACAGCATATTACACTGATTTTTCGATTTTAAACGAAGATCATGGACAACCCTATGTCGTTTCTGATCATTTTAAGGAAGACGAAATCGTACATATCAGCATCACACATACAGATCAATATGCCATTGCTTATGTCATCATTGAAAAACTTTAACATAATATCTCACAAAGTTGTATTTTAATCATGTATTCGGTATAATTCATATGAAGAGGATGTGACACTATGGCAAGAGTTCAACAAACGCAACAGGCCAACAAAAATAAGCAAGACAAATCAGTTAAAAACAAGCAACAGCCAACAAGTAAGCAGGAACTTGCAAAAACAAATAAAAAACGTGAACCCAGTAAAAATGAAATCTTATTTTTACGCGCTGGTATGTTCGTTATTGTTCTAACGTTAATTACCACAGCAATTGTCTTCACCATTCAGTATTTCATGAATAAGGATGAAGAACCTGCAGTATTTGAAGATTACATCAGCATCACAGCTACTGACTTAACCTACTTGATGGGATATGATAGTAATTCAGGTGTTTATGGTGATTTCACGTATTTCCAAGGTAAAGAGGAATATGAAGATCTCTTTGATTTGATTAACACAAACAATGAAATTTATGTTTATTTCTACAGTGCTTCATCATTAAACGATGAGATTGTTAATTTGATTAAAGATACCGATCTAGAAGGTAAAGCATTCTTCTTGGTTGATCTTGATACCGAAGCGAGTGCATTAGCTAATGCCAGCTATAGTCACTTAAATCTTGATTTAGAAAAAGAAAACTTACTTCTCACATTCAATGTTGAATTACAAGAATTCCAAATTGAAGTTAGAGTATCCGATATCCTAAGAGAAATTCCAAGAATCTAACAAAAACAAAAAGGGCATTGCCCTTTTGTGCTATTAAGAGGTATAAAGATGAACGAACAAATTTTATTAGACATTCAAAAAACATTAAGTATTCCGATGAAAAGCATCACGACTGTGCTTGGCTTATTAGAAGAAGGAAACACCATTCCTTTTATTGCGAGATATCGTAAAGAGGCTACAGGCGGTCTTGATGAAGAACAGATCAATGAAATCTATAAGACGTGGGAATATCAAAACAATCTGCTTAAACGTAAAGAAGATGTCATCCGTTTGATTGACGAAAAAGGTATGTTAACGGAAGATCTTAAGCAAGAGATCTTAAAAGCTCAAAAGCTTGTTGAAGTGGAAGATCTTTATCGTCCATTTAAAGAAAAGAAAAAGACAAAAGCAACTGAAGCGATTGCTAAAGGACTTGAACCTCTTGCTAATTTCATGATGATGTTCTTGGATGATGATGTCATGAAAGAAGCAAAGAAATATGTTAAAGATGATGTCAAAGATGAAATGGAAGCTATTGAAGGTGCGAAGTACATCATTGCTGAAATGATCTCTGATGATGCCAACTATCGTAAAGCACTTCGTCAAGAAATGGTGAACCATGGACTTGTCGTTACATCTGTTAAGAAAAACGCGGTTGACGATAAGAAAACATATGAAATGTATTATGAGTATCAAGAACCTGTTTCTAAGATTAGACCTCATCGTGTTTTAGCGATTAATCGTGCAGAAAATGAAAAAGTTCTTACTGTTAAGATTGATACAGATAAAGAAAGAATGACATCCTATCTTGAAAGAAAGATTATCAGACGCGAATCATCACCTTCTGCTTTATATATTAAAGAAGCGATTGATGATGCGTTAAAACGATTAATTTATCCATCATTAGAAAGAGAAGTTAGAGCAGAGCTTACTGACAAAGGTGAAGAACAAGCCATTGAAGTTTTCTCAGATAACTTACAAAAACTACTTCTACAACCACCGATGAAAGGTAAAGTTGTTTTAGGTATCGACCCTGCATTTAGAACCGGCTGCAAACTCTCAGTCGTTAATGAGCAAGGAACCGTATTAGAAAAAGGCGTCATCTATCCACATGAAAAAACATTAGGTGGCAGAATCACAGATGAACAAATCATTGAATCCCAACGTAAACTTCTTTTACTCATTAAAAAATATAAAGTTGAAATCATTGCCATTGGTAATGGTACAGCATCAAGAGAAACAGAAAGCTTTGTAGCAAACTTGATTAAGTCAACAGGTATGAAATCACAATACGTGATCGTCAATGAAGCAGGTGCATCTGTTTATTCAGCATCTGAGTTAGCAAGAGAAGAATTCCCTGATTTCTCAGTTGAAGAAAGATCAGCAGCTTCCATAGCAAGACGTCTACAAGATCCACTTTCTGAACTTGTTAAAATTGACCCTAAATCTATCGGTGTTGGTCAATACCAACACGATGTGACACCTAAGAAATTAAATGAATCATTAAACTTTGTTGTGACACAAGCAGTTAACCAAGTGGGTGTCAACGTGAATACAGCATCAAAGGCACTTTTGATGTATGTCTCAGGTTTAAATAAATCAACAGCTGAAAACATTGTTAAATATCGTGATCAATCAGGTAAGTTTATTCGTAGAGAAGACTTATTAAAAGTTCCTAAATTAGGTGGAAAAACCTATGAACAATCCATTGGTTTCTTGCGTATTCCTGATGGTGATGAAGCACTTGATATGACATCTGTCCACCCTGAGTCCTATGGTTTCGCAAAAGCGATTATGATGCGATATAACATCACAGGCGATATGTTTGGTAAAGATGAAGTTAAAGAGATTGTTAAATCGATTGACCGCAATAAACTAAAGAATGAATTAGGTGTTGACAAGTATACTTTAGATGATATTTTAGATGCCTTTGTAGCACCTTTAAGAGACCCTAGAGATCAGTATGCTCAACCACTTCTAAGAAGTGATATCATGAAGTTAGAAGACCTAACGATTGGTATGGAATTAGAAGGTACAGTTAGAAATGTTGTTGACTTTGGAGCGTTCATCGATATCGGATTAAAAGAAGATGGTCTACTTCACATCTCTAAGATTAGTAAATCATACATTAAGCATCCGAAGGATGTCTTAAATGTAGGAGATATTGTTAAGGTTTACGTCTTAAATATTGACTTAGTCAAAGGTAAAGTCGGATTAACAATGTTAAAAGATACACTATAAAAAGCTCCATGGTGAGCTTTTTCTTTGGGAATATGAAGCATCACTTGATGGATGTGCTAAGTCGTTCAAAATAGATTAAGAAATGAACTGTTCACATCCATCAATTAATTTCTTTAAATGGTTGACAAAGATGAAAAAATACGCTATTCTATAAAGGCGTTCAAATGCAATAAAAGACTTTGGTTGGAGTAATACTCAAGTGGCTAAAGAGGCGCCCCTGCTAAGGGCGTAGGCTGGGAAACCGGTGCGAGGGTTCAAATCCCTCTTACTCCGCCATCTTTTTTATGGCCCGTTGGAGAAACGGTTAACTCACATGCCTTTCACGCATGCATTCACGGGTTCGAATCCCGTACGGGTCACCAATATAGATATGAAACGCTCTTCTCACCCGTGGGAAGGGCTTTTTTTATAGACATTCATGCATTGTTTTCAAACATAATATTACGAAGTTTTTGGTAAAAAACCGCTTTTTTCAGAATTCGCTCAAATTCATAAAATTCATTAAAATTTATGTGTACATAAGCAAAATATAAATCATTTCTTGAAAATTTATAATAGGATTCTAATTTTTGAATAAAAAATCAACTTATGCGGACATAAGTTTTGTAAACTTTGATTGTTCACGATCAAACCAACTATTTATTCGCATAAAAAAATAAAATTAGATGTTTCAAACTGCAAAATAATGGTATAATAATAACAAATATGTTATATTAATGATCAAGGAGAAAAGTATGATTGTAAATCAATATCCAAGTGAAGATGACTCTCTGCTAATCTCTTTGTGGGAATACATAAAGTCGAGTGGTAATCAAAAACTATATAATCAAGTTAACAAACACATTGATATGCTAGAGTTACATGGGTTAGAAATGAATAAAAGATTTAAACGAAAATCTTTTAAACAACTGGATAAAGATTTATATGAACTTAGGCCCGATAATGTTAGGATAACGTTTACTATTGATTCTATAGGTGTCGCATGGCTACTAACGTGGTTCAAAAAAGAATCAGATGAAACACCTCCTCATGAGATAGACAAAGCGAGAAAAATAAAAAATAAATTGAAATAATAGATTTATACAAAGGACAATGAAAATGAAAAAATTAGCTAGTGCGAAAGAGATAATTAAGGTTATTGAAAAAAATGATGAGGTATTATCCAAATGGAGAAAGCACTATGAGTTAGAAAAATCAATTATTGAAAAAATGGTCGAATTTAGAAAAAATAACGGCATTACTCAAAAGGAATTAGCAGACAAGTGTGGTCTAAAACAATCAGCGATAGCGCGAATTGAAAACAGAGTAAATAGTCCACAACTAGATACTATCATAAAGATTTTTGATGCCCTAGACCTTAAAGTTGAGGTTATCAAAAGCAATCAAAAAATTTACGATGAAAATATTATCCAAAAATACAATTTTGTTTTTGATCAACTTGTAGATAAAATTAATCAAACGATTGATTTGATTCATTTTGAGGTTCAGAAACATAATTTTGAAAAGGAGACTAATTATGAAAATCAAAAACACCATGATTCAAGCAGACCGAATTATTTTGCATAATACCGGTATTCTTGGAGACAATTTTAAATTGAATCCGTCATATGAAAAAGAGATATATAAAGATCAAGTGAATGCTTATATACTGAAACTATTTGTTGCAATTAAAAATACAGACGAAAATCCATTTCCAGTTAGTTTAGAAGTTTGTTTTACTTCAAGATTTGAGTTTGAGGACGCCAAAGATGAGAATGAAATAATGACATATCTCAATATTAATGCAATACAAATGGTTTTCCCGTATATAAGAGCTGGCATTACTAATGTTTTCAGTGCAGCTCTATTACCACCGCTTGTTTTGCCAATCATCGATGTTAGGAATTTTAAAGATAGAGTATTAGTTTAAATTAATAGGGATTGTGAGGTGTGAAATATGTTGTCATACGATGAAAAGAAAAAAATAAAAGAAATTCTTTCAGATGGACTCAATATTAGAAAAGATATTAATTTTCCTTTTTATCTTGATGCTATAAGTGAAAGTAATGAAAAAATTAAAAATATAGAATCAAGTATCAATACAATAATTTACAATCAGAGAGTTTTGGACGAAAAGATGAACAAACTGATTTGGTTATTAGAACATAAGTAAAAAATGTCTGTGTTGTTATTTTTGATTGATATATTTATTTTCGGTTTAAATAATTACACAAATTAGAAGTTAGTTGATTGTTTATGTTCGTTAAACTATATGATTAGCAAAATATTTGAAATGTTCTTTTCTCACATGAAAAGAGCTTTTTTCTCTATATTTATTTGATGTATCTATACTAAATCAAACGCAGCTTTCAATAAAAGAATGTGAATAAAGCACATTTTTGTCACATAGAATAAATCAATTTATGTCGGTATTAATTTTCGAAATTTTCTCTAAAGAATACAGTTGAGATACAGAGTTTCATTTTTCTTTAAAAAAAGGTATAATAATTACAATTAATCACTAATTATTTTAAGTACATAGAAAAAGATGTTAATGAGTTGCTGTATATAGATTTTCAACAAGGTTCCATAGTATAGGTGCAGCATTACAAGAAAACAAACATCTCTATAAAACATCAGGGGGTGAAACGAGATGCTAGTATTTATTGACACCGAAGTAAATAGTAAAACTCAAAGAATCAATGATATAGGCTGTATCAGAGATGATGGAAGTCAATTTCACGGAGATTCAATAGATCAGTTAATTAAGTTTGTTAAAAAGGTCGACTATTTTGTTGGGCATAATATAATAAATCACGATCTTCGATATTTAGCTAAAACAAAAGTTGCTAAGCAAATAACTTCAAAGGTATGTATTGACACATTGTTTCTATCGACTTTGCTTTTTCCTGAAAAACCATATCACGCTCTGGTCAAAGATGATAAAATTGATACCAATTCAATTAACAATCCATTGAATGATGCATTAAATTGTCAGAAAATATTATACGATGTAGTTTATGAATTCAATAAATTAGATAACGATATGAAGGATATTTTCTATACATTGCTGAAAGACCAAGATGGTTTCTCTGCATTTTTTGATTTTCTAAAATTCTCAAGAAAAGTAAAAAATATTGATGATCTTATAAAAATAAAATTTAAAAACAAATTATGTGAAAACAGTGAAATTAGAAGTTTAATCAATTACCATCCTCTAGAATTGGCATATGCTTTAACACTTATCAATACTAATGATGTTAGTTCGCTGCTACCACCTTGGGTTTTAAAAAACCATTCATATGTGGAAACCATATTAACAAAAATTAGAAATACTCCATGTGATTTGGGATGTTCATATTGTAGTGAAAACTTAAATCCAATACATGGATTAAATAGGTACTTTGGATATCAAGAGTTTCGTACGTTTGATGATGTTCCTTTGCAGGAAAGAGCTGTTACAGCAGCATTGAAAAACGAGTCTCTGATTGCAGTATTTCCAACCGGAGGTGGGAAATCCCTAACCTTTCAATTACCTGCACTGATGAGTAGATCAAACACGAGGGGGTTAACAGTTGTTATTTCACCTTTGCAATCACTCATGAAAGATCAAGTGGATAATTTAGAAGAAAAAAATATTACTGCAGCAGTTACTATAAACGGACTGTTAGATCCAATTCAAAAGAAGAAAGCAATTGATAGAGTGGCGGATGGTTCTGTGAGTATCTTGTACATTGCTCCAGAATCATTAAGATCAAAAACGATTGAAAAGCTTCTAATCGGAAGACATATAATACGTTTTGTTATCGATGAAGCGCATTGTTTTTCATCTTGGGGTCATGACTTTAGAGTGGATTATCTCTATATTGGGGATTTCATTAAAAATATACAGATCAAAAAGGATTTAAAAACCCCGATTCCAGTTTCTTGTTTTACAGCAACCGCAAAAAGACAGGTTATACAAGACATAAATGATTATTTTATGAGTAAACTAGGAATTGAGATGAGAATTTTCGATACGCCAAGTCAAAGAAAGAATCTCAAATACAAAGTTTATGAAGTGCAAGATGAAGAGAAGAAATATCAATTATTGCGCAACTTGATTGAACAAGAAAAATGTCCAACAATCGTATATGCTTCTAGACGAAAAACTGTAGATGACTTATATAAACGTTTACTAAGCGATCAATTTCCAGCTTCACTATTTCACGGTGGGATGGAAAATGAAAAGAAAATAGAAGAACAGGATAAGTTCATGAAAGGCGAATCAACTATCATGGTTGCAACATCTGCTTTTGGTATGGGTGTTGACAAAAAGGATATAGGTTGTGTAATTCATTACGACATATCAAGCTCACTTGAAGACTATGTCCAAGAAGCCGGTAGAGCAGGTAGAGATGAAGATATTAATGCCAACTGCTATGTATTGTATTTTGAAGACGATTTGAACAAACATTTTGAACTACTGAACAATAGTAAGCTTAATTTAAAGGAAATTCAGCAAGTATGGAAAGCAATTAAGGATTTAACGAGATTTAGAGATAATATATCTCAGTCTGCTTTGGAAATTGCACGTACTGCCGGATGGGATGAGGATATCTATGATATCCAAACACGCATAACAACAGCTATAGCAGCCTTGGAAGACTCAGGCTACCTTAAAAGAGGACAAAATTCACCTCGAATATTTGCTGATAGTATCTTATCAAAAAGTGTTATTGAAGCAAACCTGAAAATCGATGAATCTAATCTCTTTGATGAAAAGGATAAGGTAATTGCAAAACGTATTATTAAGAAATTAATTTCAAGTAAATATAAGAGTAAAGGAATGGATGAAATCCCAGAATCACGTATTGATTACATATCTGATGATTTGGGATTATATAAGGAAGACGTTGTTCGGAATGTCAATCTTTTAAGAGAAATTCGTGTCTTAGCAGATGATAAAGATCTATATGCACAAATAAAACCAAATACTAGAGCTACAGTAGCTCTTAAAATATTGGATAGGCACACAAAAATCATTCATTTTCTTTTAGATAAACTTAAAGAAGAACCCAAAATCATTCATATTAAGGAATTAAACGAAGAAATAATTTCAAATAATATTGAATGCACTATAAAATTAATTCGCACAGTAATCAACTATCTTGATATCTCAAAAGTTATCAATGCTGTCAAAATAGATAAAGATAACATTAAGTTATCTCTTATTGGTGAGCATAAATTATCAGTGACGGAGATAGAAAGAATGGTCAGGCTGTCCGAGATAACTTTGGAATATTTACACCAAAAATCATTCATTGAAATTCCTGATAAGCAAGATAATCTCGTTACATTTTCTTTAATGGAATTAAGAAATCATTACGATAAAGAGAAATCATTGTTAGATCAGTCTTGTACACTTAAACACATTGAACAAGCATTGTATTATTTACAAAAAATTAGAGCCTTGCAAATAGAAGGTGGGTTCATGGTTATTTACTCACCACTAAATATCGAAAGAATCATAAAGGATAATCATAAGCAGTATACTAAACAAGATTATCAAAAATTAGAGACTTTTTATCGTTCAAAAATGCAACAAATACACATTGTTGGTGAATATGCAAAAAAAATGATGGAAAATTATCAGTCAGCTTTGCAATTTGTTCATGATTATTTTCAAATTGACTATGATGTATTTTTAAACAAGTACTTTTTTGGTAATAGAAAAAAAGATATTGAAAGAAATATGTCGCCATCTAGATTTAAACAATTATTTGGAACATTAACACAAGAACAATTGAATGTTATATTAGATAAGGATCACAAGCGAATTGCTGTTGCAGCAGGTCCAGGCAGTGGGAAAACAAAGCTTCTTGTTCATAAACTCGCTTCAATCATATATACAGAGGATATTCGACAAGAGCAATTATTAATGCTCACTTTTTCACGTTCTGCAGTAATTGAATTCAAGCATAGATTATATGAACTAATAGGGCCAGTTGCACAATATGTAGATATCAAGACATTCCATTCTTTTTGCTTTGATATATTAGGACGTGTAGGTGATCTTGAGAAGACTGATAAGATTATCCGTGACTCAATTAACCAAATTCAGAGTGGAGAAGTAGATTCCTTTAAAATTACAAAAATGGTGTTAGTTATTGATGAAGCTCAGGATATGAATCAAGAGGAATTTGATCTTGTAAATGAGCTGATTCAGTATAATGAAAATCTCCGAGTAATTGCCGTTGGAGATGACGATCAAAATATCTTCGAATTTAGAGGATCATCATCGCAGTTTTTTAGAGATATAGCCCAAGAAGAAGAAGCTTTTTATGAATTGTCAATTAACTTTAGAAGCAAGCGCAATATTGTCGAGTTCTCAAATCACTTCGTTAAAAAAATTGGAAACAGACTGAAAAAACATCCTATTTCATCTAAAACAAATGATTTGGGTACAATAAAAGTAACTAAACACACTCAAGGGAATTTCATACTTCCAATTGTAAGAGAAGTTATTGATGAAAGATTTAATGGCACTACATGTGTCATTACAAGAACAAATGAGCAAGCTGTATTAATTACAGGGCTGCTAAACAAGTATGGTTTATCAGCTAATCTAATTCAAACTAGTGATGATTTTTTACTTAGAAATATGAATGAAGTTAGAGGATTTATGGCTATTTTAGAACAATCAGCAAAAACATATATTTCTGAAGAGATTTGGGATTCAGCCATTCATGCATTTAAAGAATCATTTTCTAATAGCATCCATCTTGAGTTGTGCATTGGTATCTTTCAAGATTTTAAAATTGCTGCAGGAAAAATGCTTCACCTAACAGACTTTAAAGAATATATCAATGACTCAAACTTGAGTGATTTTGTTCCAAAAAAAGATCTGCTAGTTTCTACATTTCACAAAGCGAAAGGGAAAGAATTCGATCATGTAATAATTTTATATGACAACGAGTACCATCTCAAAGATCCAGAAAAAAGACAACTATATGTTGGAATAACTAGAGCAAAGACTTACTTGAGTGTTCATACCAACGGATCAATATTTGATTATTTTAATGTGCCTCAAATTCAATTTTTCAATGATGATTCAGAAGTTGAAAGACCGGACAGGTTAGTATTTCAGTTGTCACTAAAAGATGTTCATTTAGGTTATTCGAAACTTGTAGAAAAAAAGGTGAATAAACTATATTCAGGAGATGCATTGGATATATCTGAATACCCAGTACTCAAACACGATGATAGAAAAGTCCTTAAAATCTCTAATTATAGAGTTGAAGAGATAAAGAAGATTTGTGATGCAGGTTATCTTCTCACCAATTCAAGAGTGAATTACTTAGTTTTTTGGAAGGATCAAGAAGATGAGTCTGTAACTCTTATCGCACTTCCTGAATTAACATTTGATTTAATAGATGATATGAAACAAGAAAACGAGTTATCACTAGAAGTTCATAATAATGATGATGAACCAATAAAGAACGAATTGGAACAAGACTACTATAAACTACTTAGTGAAGAACTTAAAAATTTTCGATCTATAGTCACAAAAAGAGGCGAGGGTGAGAAAAACATTTCAGATCGTACAATTAATGAACTTATTTATTATCTGCCACAAAATATAGAACAACTGACAAAAATCTATGGCTTGGGTCCGTTCAAAATATCTAAATATGGAAAAGAAATAATCTACATAGTTAGCAAGTTTAAAGATCATATAACTCCAGAATCGTATGTTTTTGATAAACATTCTGGAGAGTTACCGCATTATATAAAGTGGACATCAGAAGAAGAAAGTAAATTGATAGAGGAATATAGTAGTGGTTTAAAAATTTCGGAAATCGCAAAACTGCACCAAAGAGAAATTGGTGGTATCAATTCGAGAATTAAAAAACTGAAAGACGAAGGTAAAATGTAATCTAGTTTTTTGTAGGGTGGTCACCAAAAAATACCGTGCAAATCAAGATGTCTATCCTAGGCTAGCTTGGGTTACTCGGCAAAATTCGTGAACCAGTACGGGTCACCAATATAAATGAAACGCTCTTCTCACCCGTGGGAAGGGCTTTTTTATTGAGATTTATAGACTGTATCCAAACATTATCGCAGGTTTTAGAGGATACTTGCTAACGTATTACAATGTATTGCGTTTATTTTGAAAGTGTAGTACAATGTAATACAGAGGAGATGAATATATGGCTATATCCATTAGAATGAATGAAAAAGAACTAGAGCTGATAAAAAAATATGCTGAACTTAATGGCTCATCTGTATCAGAAGTCATGCGTAAAGCTATCTTGGAAAAAATCGAAGATGAATTCGATATTTTTCTGTACGAAAAAGCATTTAAAGCATATGAACAAAACTCTAAAACATACACCATAGAAGAAGCTAAGTCTTTACTAGGTATCAAATGATGTATCGGGTTGAGTTGAGTGAAAATGCTTTAAAGACCTTCAAAAAAATGGACAAGCAAATAGCAACGATGATTTTTGCGTGGATATCTAAAAATTTGGATGGTTGTGAAAATCCAAGAATTCACGGGAAAGGATTGGTTGCTGACAAAAAAGGCATCTGGAGATATAGAGTTGGAGACTATAGATTGCTCGCTCATATTTTTGATGATCGATTGATCATACTGGTTGTTGATGCGGGTCATCGAAGAGATATTTATAAGTAAGATAGACGGTTTAACTAGGTATAAATAAAAACTCGGGTAATAACGTGAACTAGTACGGGTCACCATCCTTTCCCGAGTAGTCATTCTCATAAATGAGAATGGCTTTTTTTGTCTTTGTAAGGCTGACAAGTCGATGAGATATGAAGCTAAAAATGTCGCATTATAAGTCGCTAATCTCGCTAAGGATCACGATATTTTCGCTACCTTTTTAGCCATTTAGGGTCTACACTCCTGTTTTCATAAAACTTATGTACAAGTAAGCAAGACTACAACATGCAAAAAGAAATCGATAAAGAGATTCATAAAAGTGTTAAAAATAGCAACTTACGCCAAGATAAATTTTGGGGTAACTCTTGTTTTTGGCGTGTTACTTGTATTCAATCATGTAAAAATATGTATAAATTTAATGTAGGTTATTTTTTTCAGTTATTCCTTTACATTTCTGGCTATCTAGTGTAACATATGATAGTGAGCACTAACAACACAGGAGGAAAACGTGAAAAAATTAACACATTTTATATTGAAATACCCCGTCAAAATGTTGATCATGACATTCATTCTATTGATAGTTTTAGTCGTGGGTATCACGCAAATAAAGCTAAAAACGGGTAATGATACATTGATCTCTGACTCGTCAACTATTTATCAAAATAATGAAGCATACCAATCGGAATTTGGAAAAGATCCTATTATCTTAATATTTGATCAAGAAACAACATTTGATCAACAAACGTTAACCTTGATGCATCTTGTTCAAGAAGATATCGATGATTTAGAAGGCGTATTTGCTATTAATAGTCCTGTCACAATGATCAATCAAATAAGTGCTAATCTTTATGATCAAACTGAAACAGGATTAGAACAAATGTCAACAGGGCTTATGACACTTTCAACACAGTTAAATATGTTATCTTCCCAACTTCTATCAGGAAGTAATGAACAGATATTTGATATAGAAACACTCACAACAAACCTTAATCAACTGATACAAGCTCAAAACCAATTGAATACAGGTCTTGTTAATATGTTTGACATGGTAGCATTGCTAGAAACAGCAGTGATCGATTTAAAAATTGATATGGATACACTCAAAACACACATCGAAGAAGATCCATTACTAACAGAAGAGCTCGAACTTACAGAATCAATGATTGTACAAGCAGAAACATTAAGTCAAAGTCTAAATCAAATTCTTGCCCAAGAAAATATCAATCTTATCCCACAACAAACAAGTGAAGCATTAAATCAACTCTTGTTAACGTTGGTTGATTTATCGGGTTCCTTTACGACACAACGTGATTCAATGCAAACACTGGGGCAATCACTTCAAACGATGAGCGCTACATTAGGATCCATTGGAACAAATCTCGGTCAAATTCAAACGCATTTCAATGCGTTTGAACCGGGATTCCCATCAAATCAAGAAACATTGCAGATGATGGTTTTCGATGAATCTCATCAAGTAAAACCAATATTTAATAGTTTTATAGTGAATGAGGAACAGCTCCGCATGGTTATCATCTTAGATGCAAATGTGACCGATGAAGATATTGATCTCATCGCAAATACAATCAATGCTAGAATAGAACAAGAAGGTTTACAGGGTAGTGTTTTAATTTCTGGGAAACCCATCTTAGATCGTTCGATAAAGTCTTCGATGATGGATAGTATGCAGTATATGATGATTTTTGCAGTATTCATCATGATTATCATACTACTTGTCATATATAAAGTGCGTATGAGACTGTTACCGATTTTTATGATACTATTTGCTGTTGTTGCGACTGTCGGCATTATGGGATGGTTATCTATTGGTTTAACAATGGTTTCCATGGCAGTATTTCCTGTGTTGATCGGTTTAGGAATTGATTATTTTATTCAATTTCAAACACGATATGAAGAAGAAAGAGGGTAGACATGAAACACGATAAAGCACTTCAAGTAACCATCGAAAAAATGGTACCAGCGGTACTCATAGCGATGATTTCAACTGGCCTTGGCCTTCTTAGTTTGTACCGTTCCAAAGTACCGATGATTAATGATTTTGGTGCAATGTTAACAATTGGTATTGTCATTGCTTTTTTCATAGGAATATTTATCTTCCTACCGCTTTTATATATTCGAGATAAGCACTTTCCGAAAGTAGAAAAATCACGAGAGCGTAATATAAAAAATTCCAATAAATCTATATCACGATTTGTGGGAGTTATCTTGAAAATGAAATATGTTATTTTAAGTTTCGCTGTAATACTAGCGGTTATTGGTATTGTTGTTGATCAACAAGCAAAAGCAGAAACTAACTTAGAAAATTTTATGCCTCAAGATAGCCAAGCTTTAGCTGATATCAGAGAATTAAGAGAGTTAATAGGTTCCACAGAACAAATCGCTATTATTATTGAAGATACAGCTGTTTTAGATTATGAAAATCTTGTCATTATAAAAAATATTGAAAATCTTTTAAATAACGAGTACCAAGAACAAATTATTGAAACATCATCGCTATTAAATATTTTTTCAATGATGGGCATTAATGATTTTAATCTTATTAATGATACAACGCTAGAATCAATTCCTGTAGATCAACGAAAATTATTTATTAACGAAACACAGACAAAGACGGTAATCAATGTTTCAATGAGAGATATGGATGATCAAGCGTTTGGCTTATTTCTTGATGACTTAAGGGAAGACATTCAGGATATGACTACTGAAACAAATATCACAATCACTGGACAATCAGTCATCGATAGTGAAATGATGGACGCACTTACCACAGGTAGATATGAGATTACTATCATAGGACTTGTTCTAATCTTCTTAAGCTTACTTGTTATCTATAAATCATTTTATAGAGCGATATTACCCATTATACCCATTATCTTAATCGTCGGTTGGAGTGGCGGTGTTATGGCTATGTTTAACATTAGTTATACACCACTAACTGCCACCTTAGGAGCTTTAATTATGGGTATTGGTACAGAGTTTACGATTCTTATTACTGAACGCTTTGAAGAGGAAAAACTTAAAACAGAAAATCGACAAGAAGCTATAAAAAACGCATTATCTAAAATGGCAAATCCCATATTGGTTTCTGCTTTGACAACGATGGGAGGATTTAGTGCACTCATCTTTTCTGACTTCGTGATTTTATCTAACTTTGGTATAATGACATTAGTCAATTTATCATTAGCATTGCTATCAACGATTGTCGTTTTACCGACAATATTAGCAATAAGTCTAAACAAAGAAGTTAAGGTTTTAGAACCTGCAGTTTCCAAATAAGAAAGATGGTGAGGTTTTGAAAGAAACAAAAGATTTAATGCTAGACGCAAGTCTAGAAGTATTTACTGAAAAAGGGTATACATTAGCAACTACCCTAGAGATCTCAAAAAGAGCAGGCGTATCAGAGATGACATTGTTTCGTCATTTCCATACCAAAAACAACTTGTTTATAGCATCAATTAAACAAGCGATTGGTGAATCGATTGTTGATGATTTAACGAATGATATGGATCAATCACTACGTGAGTTTATACGCTTGTTAATGCATGAAAAAATGTTGATGATTTCAAGTCATACGTCATTGATTAAGATGCTCATAAGAGAGACACTCGCTCATACATTACCTCAAGAATTAGCATTTACAAAGATGATTTATAACCAAGTGATTCAAAAAATTTCAAGTTATGTGGAACATCATCGCATGAATATCGATGCCATGTCATTTGCAGAGATGGTCGTTGGATTACTTCTAAGATATGCGATTATGGAAGATAATCCTAAATATCATATGATGAATGAAAAAGAACAGCATACGTATTTAACGACCTATTTAAACATATTAAACATTTAAAGGAGATTCATAACCATGATAGTACTTGCTTTTTTGATTATATTGACTATTTTAGCTTTTTTTGCAGATAAATTTATTAGAAAACACAATGTAAAAATTTATATTGTAGCAACCATTATTTCGATTCTAGCCTTTATTTTACAAGATAAGGCATTCACAACACCAATTATGCAGGGCTTTTTAGGATTAAGTTTCTTTTATATTGTCAT
Organism: Acholeplasmataceae bacterium; assembly: GCA_035447465.1. Taxonomy (GTDB): domain Bacteria; phylum Bacillota_I; class Bacilli_A; order Acholeplasmatales; family Acholeplasmataceae; genus Peloplasma. The sequence continues at coordinate 4,277 of DAOTHC010000002.1, read as the reverse complement.
GATAACTGGCGCCATTGATAAAAAATACAAGATTAAAGCGAAGTTTTTAGGGCTTAGAAGAGAGTATTCAATTATTGGATTTATTGTGATTGCACCTCATGCACTTAAGTACACTTTGCAAGGATTAAATGGCACGATTGCCTTAGAATGGTTTGGTATTATTAGTTTTGTTTTAATGATTCCACTATTTGTGACATCATTTTTGAAGATTAGAAGAAAAATGAAAGCTAAAACTTGGAATTTAATCCAATCAGCTGCGTATATTATCTATATATTGCTTTTCATTCATTTAATTTTAAACTACACATTAAAAATTAATCTCATCTTATATCTTGTTATTTTCATATTCTATTTTGTGATGAAAATGATATACGAAATAAAAAAATATGACGCGAAGAAGAAAAAGAAACTTGCATCATCAGCCGCATAATATATTTTCCTCGTAGATGATTTGCAAATTTTAATGAATAGTTATTTAATGAAACCACTCATTGGGTGGTTTTTTTAATACTCATATAAAAAAAGTATCATGGTTGGGATATGATTTGTATAATTGGTATAATAAGATTAAGAAAAGGATGTGTCAATATGAAATATTTAATAATGCATAATGGATTAAAGATTCCACAATTAGGAACTGGAACGAATACCTTTGGTAAAGAAGGCAATCAGTTTAATGGCGAAATCGCTTATGATATGAAAGAATTAAGCTCAGCTATCCAATCAGGCATTACGATTGATCACATTATCCCATTGTCAACTAACGTTCTAAATAAAGATTTACGACGCATGAAATCAGAAGAAAAAGGTAAAAAAGTGCAATCAGAAAGCTATGGATCAAATCATTATGATAATCTTATAATCGCTTGCAAGAATTGTAACAATCACAAGAAACATAGATTGCTTACAAAAGATAATATGTGCGAACTACTAACTAGAAAACAATCTAAGAAATTAAACTCTTAATATGTTTATTTATGGAAGTTGTTAAACTTTCACGGGATGCAATCGCCTACGGGTCACCAATATAGATATGAAACGCTCTTCTCACCCGTGGGAAGGGCTGTTTTATATATCCCAGCAATCATACATACAAGAAAACATATAAGAAAACATATAAGATCCATGATTTATGATATAATAAATGTATGAGGAGATGATGAAATAATGACCTATAAACCACCATATACTATTACTACTTCCATGATCAATAAAGTTGCTGTTATCATGAAAATGATTGGTAAATTTTCATCAACGGATAATTTAAGTAGCCAACCATTATTAAGAAGAAAAAACCAAATCAAATCAATTCACTCATCTCTAGCTATTGAAAACAATCAACTATCTGAATCTCAAGTCAAGGATCTAATCAACGGAAAGCTTGTCATCGGTCCACAAAAAGATATACTAGAAGTTCAAAATGCAATCAAAGTTTATGAAAAAATACACGATATTAATCCATATACTCAACAAGATCTACTCAAATATCATCAACTACTTATGACATCACTCGTGTCCGATGCTGGTTCATATAGAAAAAGACAAGTAGGTGTATTTGATGATGAAAAGGCTATTTTCATGGCACCACCAGCGGATAGAGTACCATCTTTAATGAATCAACTCTATGACTACTTAAATCATTATGATGAAAACATATTTATTAAATCATGTGTTTTTCACTATGAGTTTGAATTCATACATCCGTTTAGTGATGGTAATGGCAGAATGGGAAGACTTTTTCAAACATGTTTACTTGCTAAGGAAGAAGAACTATTTTACTATTTACCCGTTGAATCCATCATAAAGAAAAACCAACAGTCTTACTACGATGCTATATCTCAATCAAATCTAGAAGGATCATCTAATGCATTTATAGATTTCATGTTAGATGCGATTATTGAAACAATGAATGAGACTATAAAACAATCAAATATAGAAAAAGGAAGTCTATCTATTCAAGCGAAGAAGTTGTTAAATGTTTTTGAGGAAGGTGTTCCATATACAACGATAGAACTGTTGGATAAGGTAGGTATAAAATCTAGATCATCTTTTAAAAAGAATTATTTAGATCCACTTTTAGAGTCAGGCATCATTGAAATGACAATTCCAAATAAACCAATGAGTAGAAATCAAAGATATATAAAGAAGTAAAATTAGCACATAAAATTGATCGAGTGTCACCCAAACAACACGTGAAATAAAGATATCTATATCAGTCTAGTCAGTTAGTCACTAAAAAAAGCGTGAACCAATAAGGATCGCCAATATTGATATGAAACGCTCTTCTCACCCGTGGGAAGGGCTTTTATTTTAAATCCATGAATTGAAGTAACTATTAATACTAAACCACTGAGAGAAGTTAACCCAGAAGTTAAACTAAACATAAAAACACCACTTTTTGAAACAGCAGCAAATAGAATAAAACCATAGATGAAGAGCCAAATAGTGAAAAGCATTTGAAAACCATTTACAATTCTATACGAAGTATTGGCTTTTTTCTTCCGCAATATGATGAATAAATATAGGAACAGCAAACATCCAAAAAATGAAACGCCACTCGTTAATAAGAAAATCAATGAGAATAAATCAGCAAAGAAATCACCCATAAAATTGTCTGTATTTCCTGTCAGAAGAGTCAGTAGCGCAATCGTAACAATGATGCCATGAATGATGATGTTGATACCATGCATCACCCAAGTAGTGATCATATACTTATCCAAAGATTTCATCATATACCTCCTGATTACGCCTTGATTTTATCACCAAGAGTGGTTGTTGTAATTGAATCTGTATCACTTGACTATAGTTTTTGTATATCCTCATCCGAAAAATGATGAATAGTCATCCAAGCCTTTAAGTACAACTATATTTTCAATATTAAAAAGGTATAATAATAATGATGACATAATAGGGGTGATGATATTGAATAACTATCATATTTACGAAAAAAGACTAACAAAAGACGAATATATCAGTTTTTTGAAAAACACTGATTTAGGTAAACAATATCCTAAGGAACGCTTTAATGAAAGGATCCAAAGATTAGTGAATTCTTGTCAAATATCTTTAGTAGCAACCTCACCATCAGATGAAATCATTGGTGTTTGTTTTGGTATCACAGATTTCAGTTATTGGTTATTCATTACTGATCTAGGTGTAGATCGAAGATATACCAAACAAGGTATAGGATCACAATTATTAAAGAAGGCACATGAAATAGCTGGGGGAGAACATGATATTGCTATGTATTTATGCGTGAATGAAGATGCCATAGAGTTTTATGAAAAGTATGGTTTTAAACAAACAACGGATATCATGTCATACAACAGAATCGATTGGACCAGTTTTAAGGTAAAATAGTTATTTTTATTCAAAGGTGATGTCATTATTGCATATTCAAGTTTTTGATGTAAAATAAAGCCGAAAGGTTAGGTGAACACCATGTCAGTGAATAAATTCATTTTATGGGCACCTAGAATACTCTCGATTTTGTTAATCCTTTTGATGTTTATGTTTTCTTTCGATGTTTTTGATTTGGATGATGTATGGTACATGCTTATTTTAGGATTCTTAATCCAAAACATTCCTGTTTTCATTTTAACGATTGCACTTATTATTTCTTGGAAACGTCCGATCGTTGGAGCGATATTGTTTGCTGCAGTTGGAATCTTCTATTCAATATTCATGTTAATGAGGGGTGGTTTAGAAATGCTTAGTGCAGTATTTACCCTAGGGTTACCAGCAATTTTGATTGGTGTTTTATTCGGACTATCAGCAAAAAGGCATTTGACATCATGAGTAATCTACTATATAAATGTTTAACAAAGGCAACTCATAAGGAAAAAGGAGATCCAAAACACTCATCACATTGGATTACAGCAAGAAGAGCTTCGTTTTGTGTATTTGATGAACATATAAAGTGCGGCAATTGGTATTTGAAAGTAAATGAAATCAAAAACCCCATATTGTTTAAATCTAGGCAAGGATTTATCAAGTTTGATGTAATTCAATTTGACTATGAAAATCAAACATATCAATTTGGATTTAACCCATGGGCTCACCCTTCAAAATACATTAATGTAGACTTTAAAATAGAGTATAAAAATATGAAGTATAGTATATTTTCACTTATAATTAGATTGATTCTTATTGCAATTATTATCTATTACATAATAACAATATGAATAGGAAAAAGTTTTTAGTTGCAAAAAATTAATAAACACATTGAGGGGGATAATCTATGAATAGCATAAAAACATGGCCTTTGATGATGATGA
>DAOTHC010000001.1:0-40642 GCA_035447465.1 Acholeplasmataceae bacterium | reverse complement strand
GGTTACCAAAGCAGTATCCTTAATCAGTGTAATGACTTCATTTGTGATTGTTGGTATTTCTTTTCTAACAGCTTGTGGTAACAAAATATATCTAAACACTTGAAACTGCGTTGCACCTTCTACTTGTCCTGATTCTTCTTGATCAGATGGTAGTGATTCAATACCAGATCTGATGATTTCAGTAAAGTAGGCAGCATAGTTTAAAATAAATCCCACATAGGCAACCATCATACGGTCTAATCTGATACCGAAAATAGGTAGTCCAAACATGAAGAAGAAGAGTTGAAGCATCAGTGGTGTTCCTCTAAAGAACCAGGTGTAAAATTTAATGATCTTGTTAAGTAACTTGTTGTTTTTGTAAAAATACATCAGCAAAATAGCAAGAGGAAAACTGAAAAGTAGTGTGATGAAGAAAAGTTGAAGGGACACAAGTGCCCCTTTTCCTAGGTATAGTATAACGTTAATGACTTCACTGATCATCTTAAGAAAATATCCTCATCAAACCAGTTGATAGAAATCTCTGCCGCAGTTCCATCATTGATCATATCAAGTAATACTTGATTAAAGCGATCTCTAATATCAGTTGATTCTAATCTAAAACCAATACCATATGTTTCTTCACCAAAATTATCTTCTAATACTTCATATTGTCCTTCATTTTGACTGATGATATAACGACCCATGATTTCATCGATCACAACTGCATCAATCGTACCATTAGAAAGTTCAACTAAAGCTAAGTTAAAAGTATCATAGCGCTCATAACCGCCTAAATCAGCAAAGATAGAGCTTGCTGACACAGCATCATCCGATGCACTACTGATTTGAACACCTACGGTTTTACCTACTAAATCATTCATCGTTTCAATGGTAGAACCGACTTTAACCATAATGATTTGACTGTTAGCAAGATATGGCGTAGAGAAACTCATTTCTTCTAAACGTGATTCTGTAATGGTTAAACCATTCCAAATCATATCAATCGTACCTGCATTGAGTTCTAAGACTTTAGCATCCCAGTCAATGGGTTGGAATCTCACTTCAACACCTAAACGTCTTGAAACCTCTTTAGCAAGATCAACATCGAAACCAATGAGATTACCAGAGTTATCTCTAAATCCCATAGGTGCAAAAGTATCATCTAAACCTACAATGAAGTAACCGCGATCTTCGATTTCTTCCCATGTGTTAACCACTTTTTCTTGACATGAAGCAAGGGCTAACCCAAACAATAGTACAACCGCCAAACCTAATAATTTTTTCATATTTTTTATTCACCTCGATGTCTATTATAATTTAACGCTTTAGTATAGTAAAGTGATAAATATATGAAAACGTATTCATAACACAAAAAAAGGAACGAGCGTGTTCCTTGATTATTTTTTCAAACGATTCAAAGCAATCATATAGCCTTCTGCACCATAGATGAGTGATTTATTCACGCGTGAGATGGTTGCAGTAGAAGCTTTTGTTTCATCAACGATCGTGTGATAGGGGACTTTTTCTGATAGAAGTTTTGCTACTGTGAAACGTTGTCCCATGTCTGATATTTCTTTAATGGTACAAACATCTTCTAAAAACCTCATCATCTCATCTTTATTCTTTAAGGTGAGTAAAGCATCTAATAGAAGATCAATTTCTGGATTATAAAACTTGGGTTGATACATCGTTTCACTTCCTCTTTTTTCTTTTAGTATAGCATAGATTTAATGTTTTATTATAGTGAAAATGAATGTGAGGTTCATTGATAGTCCAAATTGGGTATGGTATAATTTTTCTATAGCAAACGATAATAAAGCGAGGTGCTACTGATGACATATCACATCAAACCATACCCCAATGATAAAGCATATCATCAGGTTTTTATGGATGTTGTTCACTTTATATCAAAAAAGAATGAAGAACATCAGTTTTTAAACATGCACTGGAGCAGGTTTGAATGGATGTTTGCAAGAGATACATTGAATAACTATGATTTACCAGAGATTACGCTCTTTTTAGATGAGCATGACAAGATCTGTGGATTAATGACATTTGAAGATGAACCTCGTATGTGGTATATGGTTTATGAAGATGATAAGATTTTAAAGAAGCTGATGATTGATCACTTTATCGAACGTCATGATGGTGATGATTTAATCATTCCAAATGATCCAGATATGATTGAAATTTTAGATAAGTATACATACGAGATAACAGATGATAAAGATCCTATGATTAAATTCACATTTTCACATGTAGCGTGTCCTCAGGTAGATGGTTATCAGATTAAATCACTTGAAGAAGACTACAGACTTGATCAGATCCATCATGCTTTATGGAAGGGATTTAATCACGGCGATGACATAAATTATAGTGATGAAAACCTTGAATCACGAAGACATACGACATCATCTCCTCATTTTAAAAAGAGATATACTTATGTTGCTACACACGACAATCAGTATGTAGCTTATGCAGGTATATGGTATCTTGATGGTACAAAAACTGCATTGATTGAACCTGTAGCAACCGTCCCAGAACATCGTAAAAAAGGTTTAGCTAAGGCATGTATCTATCACGCCATTTGCGAAGCACAAAAAGATGGAGCCAAAGACATTTTTGTTGGATCCACTCAAAAATTCTATTATGACATTGGATTTAAAGATTATTATAATGCGTATTATTTTAGAAAAAAACAGACTAAATAGGAACATGCAACTTAAGGTTGCAGTATGAGTATACAAATGAATCAAACTGAAAAGGAGTTAAACCTATGAATCAGTATATTGAGATATCTCATGAAGTTAAACAAGCACTCTATGAAAAAAGACCTGTTGTAGCTTTAGAATCAACCATTATTTCTCATGGTATGCCATATCCAGAAAATGTTAAGATGGCGTTAGAAGTCGAAAAGATTATTCGTGAAGAAGGTGCAGTACCTGCAACGATTGCTATTATTGATGGCATGATCAAGGTAGGTCTTTCTCATGATGACATTACGTATCTAGCTCAAGCCAAAGATGTCTATAAAGTGGGCAAACGTGATTTTGGCTACGTCTTATCACAAAAAAAGACAGGAGCAACCACGGTTTCAGGAACTGCTCTCATCTCTCATTTAGTAGGCATCAAAGTGTTTGCTACTGGAGGTATTGGTGGGGTGCATCGTGGTGCTCAAGAAACGTTTGATATCTCAAGAGACTTAGAAGAAATCTCACATCTTCATATCGCTATTGTATGCGCAGGAGCTAAATCTATTCTAGACTTAGGTTTAACTTTAGAATACTTAGAAACCAAAGGTGTTGAAGTGATTGGTTATCAAACAGATTCATTACCTGCTTTCTATTCAAAGGATAGCAAATATAACGTCAATTATCGTTTAGATACTCCAAAAGAAATTGCAGAACTCATTAAGACTAAATGGGGATTAGGCTTATCAGGTGGGGTGGTTGTTGCAAATCCTATTCCTGATGCTTATAGTATGGATCATAACATCATTGACCAAGCTATAGAAAAAGCCCTTCAGGAAGCTAAAGAAAAAGATATCAAAGGTCAAGAAGTAACACCCTTTCTCTTATCAAAAATAAAAGAGATCACCGGTGGTGATTCTCTTAAATCCAATATTGAGTTAGTCTATAATAACGCTAGACTTGCTTCAAAGATTGCATATCATCTCTTTGAGGGATGCAAACACACACTTATCTAAACATATGAGCACAGACTTATCTGTGCTCATTATTTTTTAATATTTCTTAAGCCAATCAGAGATATCAGAAGATAACATCGGTTTTGCGAAATAATACCCCTGTGCGTATTCACACGTATATTCTTTTAATAATTCGACGACATCTTTAGATTCAACACCTTCTACAACAACTTTATATCCTAATGTTTTCGATAGAGCTATTGTTGATTTCACAATTTCTGACATGGCTTGATCTTTCATGATGTTTTGTATGAAAAAACGATCAATCTTGATGTAGTGAATAGGAAATTGAGCTAAATAAGCTAACGAAGAATAACCAGAACCAAAATCATCAAGTGAAATTTTAATACCAAAATCAACAAACCGTTTCAATGTTTTCTTGCTTTCTTCAGGATTGATCATCAGCGTCGATTCAGTTAGTTCAAATTCGATTAAGTGACTAGGTACTTTTGAATCTTCAATGATCTTCATCGTTCTTTCAAAGAATTGAGGATCGTATAAGTTCTTTCCTGAAATATTTATAGAGAAAGGATATTCATGACCCAATGCCATCATTTCTTTGATTTTCTTAAGTGTTTCAATTAAAACCCAATCAGTTAGTTGATGTATTAATTTTGTTTCTTCGACTAAAGAAATAAATACGTCAGGTGGAATAAGTCCTTTTTCGGGGTGTCTCCATCGCATCAGGGATTCAAAGCCATAAGGTTTCATCGTATCTAGATCTATCTTAGGTTGATAGACTAAATAGGTTTCACTACTGTTTAAAGCTTTATTGAAACGTGCGAGTAAATCATATTCAGAACGCTTTTTTTGTTTATCTTTATCACCAATTACATAGGTTAGATTATTGAGTTGGGCATGTCTAGCAGAAATATCAGAATCTTCAAATGATGTTAAATCACAATTATCTCCCATATGATAGAAGAGAGAACCACCAATAGAAAAATCAGCGTAAAGAGGAATGTCTTTAATGGTATAAGGTTTGTTTAAAATACTTACGATTTTTTTAGCATAAAACTCCGTATCAATTTCTGGTAACACGATCCATAATTTATTGCTGTCAGACTGTATGACAAGTACATCTTTTGGCAATTGTTCTTTTAAATCTTTATAAATATCAAAGATGAGTAAATGGTAAATATCAGTTCCTAATAAATCGATGATGTTATGATGATTGCTAATGAGAATGGTATATATAGATAGAGCACGATCACCATAACAGTTTGCGACATCTTTAATTCGATTCACATTTGGAATACCTGTTTCTTGATTAACGGACATTAAATCTTTAATATGCTTAGCATCGCGTCTCAGTTTGGCAGAAGCATAACCGATGATGATGCCAACTAAGTCAAAGATAATCATACGGTAAATCCAATTAATCGGTTCTTGCATTTCCATCGTTGATGTCTCTAAAGGCATGATGGGACCTAATAAAAAAGCAGCACACATACCAATGAGGGCTCCAAATGTTGGACCATAGTATATGCCTGCTAAAATAATTGGGATGTACATGGAATGTGAATAGACGTATTTAATGCCGCCTGTATAGTAAACCGTGAAATATATCGCAGGAAGTGCAATCATAATGAGAAGCATCATAAAAGGACGCTTTTTTAATTGTGCGATATCTTCATAAAGAGATCTTGCCCACCATTTGTTTTGGTATTTCCCCACCGTGAACACCTCGATATCTATAATTTTGTGTCCTATATAATTGTAGTTTCATCTTATTACAAAAGCACATAAAAGTCTATAATAACGCATAATTCTTAAGTTAAAAGAGAAGATTTTATGCTATAATCATACTAACAACGACTTGGGGGAATCACATGAAAAGACGATATGTTAGAAAGTTATTCAATACCAGAAAACCTTACGATTTAGAAAAGTCGGAGTTTTTTTTCGTCAAAGCGATGAGAGAGAATGCTATTTTTCACTATACACATTGTGAGGACTATAAGAGAATTCTTGATGAAGCACAGTTTAACCCTTATCAGATTGATACAATGAAGGATTTAGAAGATCTTCCCTTTATCCCAACGCTCTATTTTAAACATCATGAAATGTTTTCTATGCCTTTAAGAAAGATGCCTATTAAAGCAACCTCGTCAGGAACATCAGGTATCAGAAGTAAAATTGGTATGGATATCAGTTCATTATGGCGTGGGTTCATGATGATTATCAGATTATTTAAGTATCATAAGCTTTGGTCAATTAGACCTGTAACTTATATCATTTTTGGATATGAACCTCAAAGACATAATCAAGCTGGTATTGCTAAAACAGCTTATGGGTTTACTTATGTTGCTCCTGCAAAGAAAAGATATTATGCGATTAGATATACCAAAGATGGCTATCAAGTCGACTTGGAGTCCATTAAACAAGCATTCATTATAGCATCAAAGAAAAAGACACCTGTTAGAACAATCGGTTTTCCAGCATATACATACTTTTTATTAAAAGATATGAAAGCTGAAGGTATTAAATTACAACTGTCTAAAGGATCTAAGATTACTGTTGGTGGTGGATGGAAACAGTTTTATGCTGAAAAAGTAGATAAGCAAGATTTTTATAAGTTAGTTAAAGATGTCTTGGGTGTTGATGAAAAAGATTGTGTAGAATTTTTTGGAGCTGTTGAACATCCTGTTTTATACACAGATTGTAGATACCATCACTTTCATGTGCCTGCGTATGCAAGAGTCATCATCAGAGATGTTGATACATTAAAACCAGTCCCTCATGGACAGATAGGATTAGTCAATCTATTAACACCCATGGTAGACGCAACCCCACTCTTATCTGTTATGACCGATGATTTAGGTATTCTACATGATGAGGGATGTCCTTGTGGTGAATCATCACCATGGCTAGAGATCATTGGTAGAGTCGGTATAAAAGATATACAAACATGTGCTGCAGGTGCAGAAGACATGTTAAAGAAGTAGGAGGATATCATGATACTATATCAAGGCAATATCCTAGGTAATGAAAAACAATTAGAGGTATTGAATACATTAAGAGATGATTGTTATCAAACACTGAATGATCATGAACAGTTAAAAACAATGGATGTAATCAATGCATGTGATCAGCTTGCTCAAAAAGTGAAATCTCATGCGTTTGATGATTTGATTGTTCCACTGCTTCAAGAGTTTGATATACCCTATGATTATTTTGTTAAATCTATTCCGATGTTTGAAAAGGCATCGTTACTTAAGAAAGTGAGCATTGAATTAGGTGCTGATTTTGAAAGCTTAAGTGATTTAAACGATCATAATCAACGACAAATATACCCTTTAGGAATTCTATTTCATATTGCAGCAGGTAATGTTGATGTTCTACCTGCATATAGTGTGATTGAAGGATTATTAGTAGGGAATATTAATATCTTAAAGTTACCTTCAGGAGATCGAGGTGTATCAGTTAGATTGTTATCTGAACTGATTGAAATCGAACCTAAATTGAAAAATTATATCTACGTCTTTGATGTGCCTTCAACCGAAGTTGATACGTTAAAGATATTTGCAGATATCGCTGATGGTATTGTTGTTTGGGGTGGAGATCTCGCTGTTGAAGCTGCACGTAAGATGGCATCAGTGACAACCAAGATTATTCCTTGGGGACATAAATTATCATTTGCTTATGCAACTTTAGATGCAACTGATGAAGACCTAATAGGTTTAGCTCATCATGTCGCATCAACCGATCAGGTATTATGCTCTTCATGTCAAGGTATTTATGTAGATACAGAAGATAGACATGTATTAGATGCCTTTGCAAAGCGGTTTTACGATATTCTAATTGATGTCAATAAAAAACATAAACCCGTTTCTATAGGCATGCGTGGTAAAAATACAATTCAGCATTACTATGAAAAACTAGAACTCCATCAGTCGGGTAAAAAAATATGGTCTGATCAAGGATTAAGTGTAATGACATCAGATGATTCAAACCTTGAATTATCGATGATGTTCAGAAACGTATGGGTCAAACGATTACCAAGAAAAGATATCATTAAAACATTGAAACCTCATAAGAATCATTTGCAAACAGTAGGTTTAATGTGTCGTAGTGATGAGAAGGCAGAATTGATTGAAAAACTAGCACAAGCGGGTCTTGTTAGAGTAACAAAACCTGAAGACATGTCACGCATGTTGGTTGGTGAATCACATGATGGCATGTACGCACTTCGTGAATATACACGTATTGTAGAATCAATGAAGTAACAACACTTCTATCACTTTGATTATGATGAACAACAAGGAGAATATGACATTATGAAAAAATTTAGAATACTATTTATTTTATTATTTACCCTATTCCTATTAGGTGGATGTCAACAAACACAAAAACCTATCGAAACAGAAGAACCAACCATTGAAACCCCACCACCTTCATTTGACTACACAACACTTGATGGTACATATTACTTAATCATGTCATCTGATACAAGTGTCAATCGAACAAAAGATATGAAAGTTGAAGAACCATTCATCTCATACGAAATGACGATTACGGGTAATGAATTAGTTGAAACATATCATCTTGGTAGTGGTTCAAGCACACGTACATATCAGATTGATATTGCTGAAGATTTATTTTCAATCGCAGACGACATCAGAACTTTTTACATTGACATTGAAAAAGGAATCGTTGAAGTCTTTATGCCAAGGAATAACCAAGGAACTTATTATGCCTTATTAGCAAAAGATAAAGATTTAGATCCTCATCTTACAACATATGATGGATACTACATGATTGAAGAGGTCATTGGTTCAGAACTTGCAAGTTTGCCACCATATCAATATGTCATTGATTATAATTATGCCATGTATCATGAGTTTACATTAGATTTTACAATCGAAAATGATGTCACCATTTCTATATCTCCAAAAAACGGCTTAGCTGAAACGCTTTTTGGGACCTATATAGCTACTGAACACATGATTTTGGTTGTTTTTGATAATCATGACATGCTCTTTCTAATGGATGATGATGGCTATTTAGTTTATTTTGAACATGAGGATATTGCATCTTATGGTGATGAGTACATCATGTTTTCACATCAAACAGATAAACAAAATCCTATATATACAATTTATCCTCATCGAAATTATGATTACTCAAATTCAGAGACTTTCAAAGATGAGTTAACTCAAGCACTAGATGCTGCTAGACTCAATTTTGATGAAAACTATAATATCATAGAATACTATAAGAATTATCCAATGGACATCATGCACCCTTACGCAGTTTATGGTGATGATCTATTTGCAATAGGTGACGCACAATCTTATTTATTGAAAGATTATCAAACATCAAATATTGGTCTAGTCATTGACGAAGATTTTGTATTGGGAACATACTTATCAGCACCGTATCCAGATTATGATATCGTGTCTCACTTAAGTTATGAGTATCAAATAACGAAAATCGAAGGTGATCATTTTTTGATCAAAGTCTCACCTAACACATTCTTTAATGATCAATTCCTATTTGTTCATCCGTACGACTTAAAGTATATTAAGGCACAACTCATGGGTTATCTTTATATAGAGGTTGTTATTACAGATGAATCAGTAGGTTATGTTTTATACAATGAAAGATTTGAAAACTTAGGAACTGTTACCTTTACTTATGAGGATCTATTTGAAATTGACTTTTCAGATCTAACACAAGATGCTGCAACCAATATCGAAGCAGCCATAATACCAATGGCCTTTGGTGAAACTTACAGTTTAACTTATGAGCAAGTTCCTTATGAAAATTACTATCTTTTAGAACTCGAAGCAGGAAGCTATGAAATACAACATACACCCTATCGGGTTGATTTCAGTTTACTTGATGAACACGGCTTACCTTTTGATACGACCATCTATCGTTATAGTTATAGAGATGATCGCTTTGCGTTCAAAATCGATGAACCGATGACACTCTACTTAAAAGGTGTTCATGATACTTATTACAAGCAAGGCTATGACATCACACTTAACAAGATCGATGATATAGGCTCAACACCGCTTGAAATTAATGATGGTGAATCCTATCACGTCGATATCCCTTCTGTCTTTGTCTATCGAACGATTGAACTGACAGAACCAGTTCCTCAAGGTTATCATGTCGTATTTATTCCAGATAATCCAAAAGAGCCATTTATTAGTATATTGGATGCAACTTATTTCGGTGAAAGAGAACGACTTGATGAGTATTATGTTGTTGATGCATTAGAGCCATTCACTGTAGCAATCCATGCATCAGGAACCATCATGATTGAAAAGGTTGATGATGATGCTTATGGTGCATCTGCAAGCAGTCCTTATAACTTAAATAGTGTAATAGATGAAGTCTTTGTAGCATCAACTCATTATCCACAGGATGTCTTTCAATATACACATGTTGAAGGTGCATTTATGATCAATGCTACTGCGAATGTTGTGATCACAATCAAAGATGAATTAGGTGTGACACAAACCATGCCAATAGAAACTCCTGGTGTTTATGAGATCACGGTATCTATTCCTTATTCCAATTATTATACGAGTTATCAGTTAAATGTTAATAAAGCATTAACAGAACCTAAAACATTAGTAGAAGCAGATTTTATTCATCAAGGTTATTACATCAAAGGGATTCCACAAATATTTGAAATTGATCTCACAGAACCGACACTGATTGAACTTATCACTGATGTTCCCTATGCTCTTAAAATCTTAGATAATGCCGGGACACAAATCCTAGGCAACATCGAAAAAGCAGCATTTACGCTTATGGCAGGGCATTATCAGATCATATTTGATAACTATGAAGATACAACGTTTAAACTTGAGTATCATAATCATGGTGTTAGCACTAAACCAGCCATCAATCAAGATGTATCTTCATTGCCATTAAGTTTAAACCTAACATTTGATTTTCCTCATGAAATCTTTTTATTCAACTTCAAATTAGAAGATAATGAATTTATTAAAGTATCCGGTGATGTTTTATTTAACACGTATAGCTATGGCTATATAGACAATGAGTTGGTTCCAGGCGTTAATTATGGATTTGGTAATCGCTCAATTGAAATTATCGTTCGACAAGATCAGTTATCACAAGCTTCCATTCAATTTACACATCGTTTTATGTAAAAGCTCAATTTTTGAGCTTTTTCTTTTAGATGATGAAAAACCGAACATAACGTCGGTTCTTATGTATTCTTGATATAATGAACCTGGAGGTATATCACATGAAAAAGAAAATTAATCAGATGCTCAACTGGTTCGAAGATCACTTTAACTTCTTAATAGAACTCTTAGCATTTATTGGTGGTTTATTTTGTATTTTACTTGCTGTATTCATTTTTATAATGCTCATTTTTGATGGAGCTTGGTTAAACGAAAGAAGTATCGAAGTCATTTTTATACCTGGTGTCATTGGCTTTTTTGGTGTGATTATCTTATTTGCGTTACGCATCACGAGGTACATGACAAATAAATCTTGAACGTATTCATCTAATGTGTCTAACCCCACTACCTTTCTTAAATGTGATAAAATAGAACTATAAGAAAGGATGGTTTACATGAAAAAAATACTTGAAAGATCAGCAACCACCAAAGGTGGTAGAGATGGTCTCATTACCGATATGAGTTCTAAACTCGTGCTCAAGATGACAAAACCTTTGGAAATGGGTGGAAACAACCAAACAGGTACAAATCCTGAAGAATTATTCTCTGCAGGATACAGTGCATGTTTTGCAAGTTCTTTAGAATACTTACTCTTGTCAGAAAAAGTTGCATACGATAACTTATCTGTTAAAGCAACCACAGAGTTACTTGCTAATCCAAAAACAGGTTTCTATTTTAAATTATTAGTCGATGTGAAAATCGATGGCGTGAGCGAAGAAATTCGTCAAGTTTATATTAAAAAAGCATATGGATTCTGTCCATATTCAAAAGCAATTAAAGGTAATGTTGAAGTCATCTTTAACGCTTAACAAGGAGGTCAATCATGAATGTCTTATTTATTGGTGGTACAGGTTTAATTTCAACAGCAGCAACCAAAACATGTGTTGAAAGAGGGATTAATTTATATGTATTAAACCGTAATCAAAGACCTCATGAACTTCCCGAAGCTGTACATCATATGATTGCTGATATTAACGATACGAAACACGTCAAAGAACTTTTGCATGATCTTTATTTTGATGTGGTCGTGGAATGGATAGGATTTTCAGTTGATCATCTTAAAAGAGATTATGAGCTCTTTAAAGGAAAAACGGATCAATATGTCTTTATCAGTACAGCAGCGGCTTATCAAAAACCAGCACCATTTTTACCGATGACAGAAGATTGTCCATTAGGTAATAAATACTGGGCATATGGCAGAGAAAAAGAAGCATGTGAAGCTTATCTACATGAGATCGATGATCCAAGATTTCACGTGACCATTGTGAGACCTTCACATACCTATGATGATCATGCACTCATCTTTCAGATCCCCAACTGGGCATACCCATATACACTGCTTCATCGTGTGATCAATGATTTACCCATTGTTTTAGTGGATAATGGAAAATCTAAATGGACGTTGACACACCATGAAGACTTTGCAGAAGCATTCGTTGATGTGTTAGGCAATCCTAACGCATACAATGAAACATATCATCTCACATCAGAATATGTTTATACATGGGATGAGATCACATTAAGTTTATATGAAGCTGTGGGTAAAAGACCTAACATCATCTATATACCTTCTGATGTTGTGTTATCTCATTTCCCGGATCTTGAAGGTCCCTTATTAGGTGATAATATGCATGATGCCATCTTTGATAATTCAAAGATTAAAAAGGTAGCACCACATTATCAATCAACGATCGATTATCGTGATGTTGCTAAAAAAGCTGTCAAATACTATCTATCTCATCCGGAGTACCAACGAGTTGATGAAGACTTCATGAAACGTTATGATCTGATGATCGTATCTTATAAAGAAAATCAGTGACGGTCCTGTGGGCCGTTTTTTTTCATACTTTTCTTCTCTTTATCGTATAATGAACTTATATATGTTATATAAGGGAGAAAAAGATGGCACATCAACCGCTCAAACGCAAACTAGCTTTTGCATCCGCTGATATATTCGGTGGAGGATCATTTAACATTATTAACTTTTTATATCCTGGATTCTTAGCATTAACTGTAGGGATATCACCTTATTGGATTGGTGTTGTCATGCTTGTGGCTCGTTTATGGGATGCATTTACAGATCCACTTATGGGACATTTATCCGATCGAACGTCATCCAAATGGGGTAAAAGAAGAATCTATATGATTTTCGCATCACCCTTTGTATTTATTTCTATGTATTTTTTATTTTTTCCATATGCATTTTCTGAAACAGCACTTCGCGTGATCGCAGTTTTGTTATCATATTTAGTTTTTACTACCGTACAAACATCAGTGATGATTCCTTATTATTCATTATCAAGTGAGATTACATCAGACTATCAAGAACGTGCTGTTTATAACTCATATCGATTAGGTTTTAGCATATTTGCTTCCATTTTATGTGTTGCAGTACCTGGTATCATCGTTGATTTATTTGAATCGGATGCAACCGGTTATCAAGTGATGAGTTTATCATTCGGTCTTTTGTTTGCATTATCTGTCTTAATGACAGGTTTATTTGCACGTGAAGAAATTATCACTCCTCCTGTTGAAACTAAAATGTCTTTTAAAAGTTTAACAAAACCTTTAAAACTCGTGCCATTCCGTCAATATTTAGGCATGTTTTAATTCTTCAAATGTCGATGGCGATCATGAGTGGTCTTTTCTTCTTTTATATCGATTATCACGTTGTTAAAGATGTAACGGCACAAGGTGAATCTAGCATGGTTGGATTGATTGCAGCTGCATTAATGTTTTCGATGCAAATTGTAGCTTTACCAATTTACATTAAAATGATTGAAAAGAAGGGGAAGACTTTCGCTTATCGTTTTGGTGCTTTATTATGGATCATTTCTGCACTCTTTATTTTAATCATCCCAGCCAATGCAAATCCAATCGCTGTTTATGCATTAGGTGCTGTCATGGGCTTTGGTATCTCAGGACCTGGACTTGTTCCACATACGATGTATGGTGATGTTGTAGATGCTGGGCAGTTGATGTTTAAAGAGCGTTTAGATGGTCAAATGAGTGGGTTTACCAATTTTATCAACAAGATTGCTCAAGCCGTTGGATTAGCGATTGTGATGTTTTTAATTGGTGTAGCAGGGTTTACTGAAAGAGAACCTGGGGCACCACAAATCTTGAGTCAACCTGATTCAGCTACGCTCATGATTAGATTGATCATGGTGATTGCACCGTTGATTTTTATGAGTATTGGGATGTTGATTTCCTTTAAATATAAGATTAACGCTTCAAGACAAAAAGAGCTTGCAAAAGCTATTGAACATGAAGATGGTGATTACCAAGCATTATTAGATGAGTTATCATCATGAAAAGGTCAAATCCTTTCCTATATATCCCTTTAGCAGGATTACTCAAAGTGTTTGCAATCATAAAAGGACAGCGATTTAAGAATCGCCTTAACATAAAAGGTCCAGCTATTGTTTTATCCAATCACACTTCATTTTATGATTTTATTTATACAACTGCAGCTCTTTATCCGAAACGCGTGACGTATTTAGCTGCAAGCAAAATGTTTTATGAAACACAAACCAAATATTTCTTAAAACTAGCTAGAGCAGTTCCAAAGAGTTTAATGCAGGCAGATCCTGTAGCATCCCTCAAGGCATTTCGTGTCTTAAAAAAGAATGGTATTGTTTCTGTTTTCCCTGAAGGTCAAATATCACCATCTGGTAAAACATTAAAGCCATCTTTTTCAATTGCAAAATTTTTAAAGAAAGCTGCTGTTGATGTCTATATCGTTAAACATGAAGGAGCAGGTATTGTTAATCCACCATGGAATAAAAAGACGTACCCTGGTTTAATTAAAACAAGTTATCATCATTTATGTACTCCTGATGAACTTCAAAAACTTTCGTTAGATGATATCTATAACAAGGTTTATGATGCTTTATACTTTGAACCGTCAACCTATTTAAATAACTCACATCATATCTACAAAGATCAATCCATTGAAGGATTAGAACATGTGATTTACGAATGTCCATCATGTCTTAAGGAAGGACTTGTTTCTAAAAATCAACAATTGGTTTGCCCATCATGTGGAATGACCTTAACGTATCATTCTGGGCTACTTGAACAAAAAGGTGTTGACCTTTGGTTTAAAGAACAGGAAACAAGATTAAGAAAGATCATTGATCAAATGGAAGAATATAAGATTAGCTCATCTGTCGAACTTCAATCATTTAGAAAAGGCAAATTGATCACTGTTGGTTATGGAGAGCTCACATTAGATCGTGAGAAGTACACATATCAAGGTACAATTGATGGAATAGCTCAGGAATTACATTTTCATGTGAAAGACATTCCAACACTACCTTCTGATATTGGTAGAAATATACAAATCTATCAACATAATCAGATCTATCAGTTTGAGATGAAGAATCCATTTTTACCGACAAAATTTGTTCATGTTGCAGAATATCTTCATGAAAAGAGTCTATTTGATGTAAGATAGAAGAGACAATCAAAAAAGTTCATCCATCATGTGTAAAGGAGCAAGCGAAAGCTTAATGGTCATCATGCATGAAGAAAGTCACATTTTAAAGATTAGTAAGAAAGCCTTTTTAAATGTCTTATATATTTTATTGGGATTAATCGTCTTAGCGGGTATTATGACACTGATTATACCTGCAGGTTCTTATCAAAGAGATGCTTTTGGAACGATTATTGATCAAACCTATCAACCGTTATCAAATGTCAGTTATCCGATTTGGCGATGGTTTCTTGCACCATTTGAAGTGTTTGGAACATCTGATGCTATTTCAGTCATTATGATTGGTTTATTCTTAATCATTTTGGGTGGGACATTCTCTGTCATGGATCAAACCGGAGGCATCCGGATTATGATCAAAAGGTTAATCATCAGATTTAAAGATCACAAATATCAGTTATTACGTCTTGTTTTACTGATTTTCATGATCTTTGGTGCCTTCTTTGGTATTTTTGAAGAGTCAGTCGCGTTGATGCCTATCTTGATTTTGTTATCACTCTCATTGGGTTGGGATACACTAACAGGTATGGCTATGAGCTTGCTTGCTGCTGGTTTTGGATTTGCTACTGCAATCACCAATCCATTTTCGATTGGTATCGCATCGAGCTTAGCTAATACCAATATCCTTTCTGGTGTTCTTTACCGATTAGTTATCTTTGTTATTGTCTATGCTGTGTTACAATTCTTTGTTGTTAGACATGCAAAAAAAATAGAAAAACATCCTGAATTATCACCGACGTATGACATTGATCAAAAGAAGGTAAAAGATTTTGATCTTAACCAAAGTATGGTATTCAAGGACGAAGGAAAAACATTTAAAATATATACAACACTGTTTATCGTGTTATTAATTGCTATACTATCTGTTGGATTACTTGAGATCTTATTTGAAGTATCGATTCCAGCAATTCCTGTGATGGCAGCTATCTTTTTAATTGGTGGTCTTCTTGGTGGTTATCTAGTAACAACAAACCTTAAAGAAACATTCAAGATGTTTTATAAAGGCATGCTAGGCGTAGCTCCAGCATTCATCCTGATCGTATTAGCTGTTTCTGTGAAGCATGTCATCGTATCTGCTGAAATCATGGATACCATCCTTTATCATTTATCTGAGTTATTAAGAGATCAAGGATCGATAGTAGCAATCTTATTAATCTATGTTTTAGTTTTGGTTATTCAGTTTTTCATCGGTTCTGCATCGGCTAAAGCATTTCTGATCATGCCGTTATTAATTCCTTTAGTTGACCTTTTAGGTATGACAAGAGAGATTGCAATCTTAGCCTTTATCTTTGGTGATGGGTATACGAATGTCATTTTCCCAACCAATGGTGTTTTGTTAATTGGTTTATCAATCGCAAGCGTATCTTATACCAAATGGTTTAAGTATACGTATAAATTACAAATTGCTACACTGATCTTAACCATTATCTTCTTAGTCTTAGCTGTTTGGATAGGATATTAAAAAGGGACTTTTCGTCCCTTTTATATTTTTGAAAGTAGATTTAGATAAAAATGAATACCTTGAATCACATTCTCTTTAGAAATGTCTTCGTTGAGGCCATGGATTTTAGCAAGATCATCATCTGTGACATCCATTGGTGAAAATTTATAAACATGTGAAGATATTTGATGATATCTTCTTGAATCTGATGTAGCAATCATCAAGTAAGGTGATACAATCACATCTGGCCATGTTTGATGAATGGCATTTTCAACAAGGGTATAACGATCATCAACTTTAGAGATGGTAGAAGCTTCCGTGACTTCATGGATGCTGATATTGATACGATCATCTTTGACGATGTTCTTGATACGTGTGATGATATCATTTGATGTCTCACCTGGAATCATGCGGTAATTGATAGATACACTAGCTTCTGAGGGCAAGACGTTGATCGCATCTGATCCTTTCATCATAGTAAATGCTTGTGAGGTTTGGAATAATGCTTTGAACTGGCCACCAGATAGTTTTGCAATCTGTTTGATGAGCGGAAGAAATAAGAAGATGTTTGCAAATAGAAAACGGATAACTTTAGATTTCGAATATGGGGCAACACTATCAAAGAGTAATCGTACAGGTTTTGTAAGTTTTAAGGGGAATGGATGACGATTTAATTTATGCACTGCGTTAGATAGAATTGAAATTGGTGTATGTTTAGGTGGTGTTGATGCATGTCCACCTTGGCTTTTTGCAGTTAACTTGATATTAAGAAATCCTTTTTCAGCGATGCCAATCACCGCTGTTTTTTCTTTAACACCAGGGAAAATATCAGATACGATCGCACCACCTTCATCAAGTACAAAATAAGGTGTAACACCTTCTTTTTTAAGGTGTTCAACAATAGCAATCTGCGATGTACCATATGTTTCTTCATCACCACCAAAGGAAAGATAAAGATCATGTTTGAATGTATGTCCTTGTGTTAACATCATTTCAACAGATTCAAGTATCGCATTTAAACTATGTTTGGTATCAAGAGCACCTCTGCCATAGATATGTGTGTCACTGATTTTTCCTGAAAAAGGATCATCATCCCAATCATCAGTCACGGGTACAACATCATAATGACTCATGAGTATGACAGGATCTAAGTCATCAGTACCTTTGATCTTAAAGAGCATACCTTTTTCATGCATAGAAAAAGAACTCATTTTTATGATGTTTGGATAACGTTCAAAAATGAGATTTCTTAAGCTTTGAAATGCATCTTCAGAGATGCGTGATGTATCCTCATATGATACGGTTTGACATTGAATCAGATTTGATAAAGATTCAAAAGAACGCTTTTCATCAATTTCATGACTAACCTTTTGATAAGATATTTTTGAAGGTTTAAATAGAAAAGTTCTGATGATTAGAAAACATAGAAAGGCTACAAATATTCCAAGAATGATGTAAGGCATAAGAGTACCTCTGTTTCGTTTATGTGTCTTTATTATACATCATCACGATACTGACAGGACATGAAAAATCTAGATGTCCTGTCCTCAATGCATTCTTGTTGTATAATGTAAACATAGTAAGGAGTGATTCATCGTGATTGAAACAGATCTCATAATGATGCATATCAAGCAGTATCCCGTGATGGAAATCCAGGATATGTTTAAGCTATTTCATCAAGCATCCTTTGGTCCAGCACATTTTAGTAAACAACCTTCGATAGATTTCATCATGAAGTATCTGGATGAAGAACTATCCCAAGTTAACGATAACGATGAAAAACCATCAGTTATTAAGATTGGACAGGAATATATTCGTATCGATCTTATTGCTATCATAAAAGGTGAGATCACACGTGAAGAATTAGCACAAGCTTTCTATCAAAGCATGCTAGACCCTATCGATCGTAATCAAGCCATCATTCAATTTAACATTTATTGCCATGCATTATTAAAACTCATTAATCACAACCAAATGGCATTTAATGAGAAAGAAGTCTTATCACATTTAAAAGGGTACATTGATCAAGACTATCCAGCAGTGCATCATAGCAAAACTTATCAGTTACACTACACACCTCACTATCGGGTTGTTCACATCAACCATATGAAACACCACCAAATCACATCACTTTTATAAATGATTTGGGAGTAGACGTTGACACGAGCATATGACCGTGATACAATGTAATTGTAAGTGTTAATTATAGACGGCGTCTATATATGCGGACTGTTTGAGAACATATTGAACAAGATGGATATAGATGAGATCTGTCTTTTTCGTGCGTATAAAAATGAATACAATCAAGGGAGTATAATGACGATGAAATTAAGTGATGTAGTAAAAGCTTTACCACGTGTTGATGAAAAAGCATCAAACGTTTATGTAGAATCTATCAATGAAAAGGATGGCACCTATGTTTTCATGATAGAAACCAAACCCGCTGATTCACTTGTCATCTATGGACCACTCAGTCATCTTTTTGATGGCTCAGATGTTCATGAAGACGGTGTAAGCTATAAAGTAGGACCGCTCAACTTTACGAATGGTTCAGTCTTAAGAGAACTTTTCCCATTTACAAAACCTATTCCTGTGTTACACAAGGAAAGAAGTTTTGGTTTAGGCGATCGTTTAGGAATTGCAACACCTGGTCATATCAGAGTGTTCAATGAATATGATGCCTATCCTATTTTTGCACAACAATCAATTAGAGAACTCAACTTAACTAACCGCACCTATGAAGATGTGTTGGATGCTGCAACATTTGCTGTATTCCGTGCAGGTTTTAAAAAAGGATTTGGTGCAGATGGTGATCACTTAAAAAAACCATCTGAGATCGAATATGCACTCTCATTAGGTTTCACCATGATTACGTTAGACTGCAGTGAACACATTAGAAATGATGTCACAGCAATGTCTAAAGAAGAAGTTAATCAAGCTGTGACACTTGATGAAACCTTAAAAGATCGTTACTTAAAAAATGCCTTTGATGTGGAAGGTTATAACATCGAATTTAATGAAGAAGAATTAAAGCGTTGTGTTCTTGTTTATGGCAAAGCGATTGAATTTGCTGCTGAGATGTATCAAACGTATTTCGTTGAAAAGAAAGCAAAAGCCAATTTTGAAATTTCAATCGATGAAACAGCGACACCAACAACACCCACACAGCACTATTTTGTTGCAAATGAATTAACACTAAAAGGTGTTAAACTAGATACGATGGCTCCACGCTTTTGTGGTGAATTCCAAAAAGGTGTTGATTATGTTGGAGATATCAAGCAATTTGAAGAAGAACTTAAAGTGCACAGTGCGATTGCACGCGCATTCAATTATAAATTAAGTATCCATTCAGGTTCAGACAAGTTTTCAATCTTCAGTTTAGTTGGAAAATACACGAAAGGTCATTTCCATGTTAAAACAGCAGGAACGAACTGGCTTGAAGCGATGCGTGTCGTAGCTGTTAAAAACCCATCACTTTATCGTGAAATACATGCTTATGCTTTATCAATGTTTGATGAAGCTAAGAAGTTCTATCATGTTACAACCGATTTAACACGCATTCCTGATTTAAAGGATTTGAAGGATGAAGAATTACAAGATCTTTTCCATCAAAATGATGCAAGACAATTGATTCATATTACATATGGCTTTATACTAAACCATAAGGACACACAAGGTAACTATGTATTTAAAGATGAACTATTTAAGTTATGGCAATTAGAAAAACAAACATATTCTGATATGTTATATAACCATATTGGTAAGCATTTAAGCTTGCTTTATGCTGGATTTCAAAAATAAAGGAGACTGAGCATGAACTTTAAACAAAATGCGCGCTATGCGCTAGTTGTACCCTCATCCATGGGTGTAAGAATTACACCACAAGACCGTCAACCTGTACATATCTCACATCTTTTTAATATGCAAGCAACATCAGCTGAAACTAACGTTTTAAGTATTTCAGCAGGATTAGGTTTACCAACCAAAGTACTAACGACATTCGTTAAAGATAGTCCAATTGCTCTTTTAATTAAAAGTGATTTAAGAAGAAGAGGTATCGACTATGAAGGAAAAGATGTTGAACAAGGTGGTCCATGGGGCTATCGTCATCAGTTCAACATTGCTGATAGCGGTTATGGTATGCGAGGACCACGTGTTCAAAATGACCGTGCTGGTGAAGTTGGTAGAACCCTCAATGTGAAAGATTTCGATTTAAACCGTATCTTTAATGAAGAAGGCGTCAAACTTTTACATCTTTCGGGATTAATTGCTGCACTATCTCAAGAAACAAGTCAGTTTTGTCTTGAACTTGCACGCTATGCGAAAGCATCAGGTACAAAAATTGCATTTGACTTAAACTATCGTGCATCATTCTGGAAGAATCGTCATGACGAATTATCTAAGATTTTTAAAGAAATTGCAAGTTTAGCTGATATTCTCATTGGTAATGAAGAAGACTTCCAACTTGCATTAGGTGTTCATGGTCCTGAAGAAGGCGGTAAGAATATCGGTGACCAAATCGATAGCTTTAAAGAACTCATCCATAATGTTAAAAAAGCTTTCCCACATGCAACCACATACGCAACGACACTTCGTCAAGTCGAAAGTGCGAATGAGCATTTATGGGGAGCCATCTTACTTGATGGTGAAACGTGGACAGTCATTGAACCACGCAAGATTCCAGTTTTAGATCGTATCGGTGGTGGCGATGGATTTGTAGGCGGTCTTCTCTATGGTTTATTAAAAGAATGGCCAAGTGAAAAATGTGCACAATTTGGTTGGGCATCAGGAGCTTTTGTAACAACACTATTAGATGATTTTGGTCTTCCCGCAGATGAAGAACAAATATGGAGTATCTGGGAAGGTAATGCACGCGTTAAGCGTTAGAAGGAGTTAATCATGAAAAAAGCAGATATCGGTATGATCGGACTTGCTGTGATGGGTGAAAACCTTGTCATGAATATGGCATCCAAAGGTTTTTTAGTCTCAGCGTTTGATATCGATGAAAAGCGTGTTCTAGATTTTAAAGAAGG
This sequence comes from Acholeplasmataceae bacterium, assembly GCA_035447465.1. Classification (GTDB taxonomy): domain Bacteria; phylum Bacillota_I; class Bacilli_A; order Acholeplasmatales; family Acholeplasmataceae; genus Peloplasma. The sequence continues at coordinate 18,819 of DAOTHC010000001.1, read as the reverse complement.
ACGTGCAAAAGGAAAAACGATACAGACTTATACAAACTTAAAAGATTTTGTCTCATCCTTAGAAAAACCACGAAAGATCATGATGATGATCAGAGCTGGTTCACCTGTTGATCAAGTGATTGATCAGCTCATTCCACTTGTTGATCAAGGTGATATTATCATTGATGGTGGTAATTCCAATTATCAAGATTCAACACGCCGTACTGAATATCTGAAACAAAAAGGTATTCATTTCATTGGTAGTGGTGTTTCCGGTGGTGAAGAAGGTGCACTTAATGGACCTTCCATTATGCCAGGTGGTTCACCCGAAGCATGGGAACCCATTAAACCCATTTTTCAAGCTATTTCAGCGGATGTTAACGGTGATAAATGCTGTGAATGGATTGGTGAAAATGGCGCTGGTCATTTTGTCAAAATGGTTCATAATGGTATTGAATATGGTGACATCCAACTGATTACTGAAGCTTATCAATTGATGAGAGATTTACTACAATTATCACATGACGATATGTCAGAAATCTTTAAAGCATGGAATCAAACAGAACTCGATAGTTATTTAATCGAAATCACTGGTGAGATTTTAGCTGTTAAAGATACAGATGGCGAACCGCTAGTGAGTAAGATTTTAGATAAAGCAGGACAGAAGGGTACTGGTAAATGGACAGCGATTACATCCCTAGAAGAAAACGTAGCATTAACCATGATTACCGAAGCTGTTTATGCTCGTATTATTTCAGCTCAAAAAGATGAACGTGTTGAAGCAGCGAAAGCTTATCCAAAGACGATTAAACCCTATGTTGGTAATAAACTATCTTTCATCGAAGATATCAGAAAAGCGCTCTATGCAGCAAAAATCATCTCTTATGCACAAGGCTATGATTTGATGAGAGCAGCAGCTAAAACCTATAACTGGAACTTAAATTATAGCGGTATAGCTAAAATATGGCGCGGTGGTTGTATCATTCGTTCTGCATTCTTAAATAACATTAAAGAAGCCTATGAAAAGAATCCCGAATTACCTAATTTAATTATGGATGATTTCTTTAAGAATCAGATGAAAGATCTATTAGATTCATGGCGAAAAGTCGTTGGTACAGCTGTGATCAACGGTATTCCAACGCCAGCGATGTCATCTGCATTAAGTTATTTTGATTCATATACGACAGCATCATTACCCGCTAATTTACTACAGGCTCAACGTGATTACTTCGGTGCACACACTTATGAAAGAATTGATCAGCCTAAGGGTAAGTTCTTCCACACCAATTGGACAGGACGTGGTGGCGATACATCATCAACCACCTATAATAGTTAAGAGGAGAATAGAAAATGAAAATTCCATTTAAAGCAAACCTTAAGGATAAGGTTGTCGTTATTACGGGTGGTGCAGGTGTCTTAGGTAGTGATTTTGCAAGAGCAATTGCACAATGTGACGCGAAAGTAGCTATCTTAGATTTATCAGAAGAAAAAGCAAAAGAACTTGCTGAAGAATTAAATAAAAAAGGCTATCAAGCGATAGGTGTTAAAGCTAACGTCTTGGAAAAAGAATCATTAAAACAAGCAAGACAAGAAGTTTTAAAAGCTTTTGGTCCAGCAGATATTTTAATCAATGGTGCAGGTGGAAATCATCCACGTGCTACAACGACTGATGAATTTTTCAATAAAGAAACATTTGGTCAAGAAGGTAATAAGAGTTTCTTTGATTTAGACTTAGATAGTTTTAATTTTGTGTTTGGTTTAAACTTCACAGGAACGTTATTGCCAACTCAAATCTTTGCAGTTGATATGGTTGATAAACCAGGATCAGTCATTTTAAACGTTAGTTCAATGAACGCGTTTAAGCCACTCACTAAGATTCCTGCATACAGTGCAGCAAAAGCAGCCATTTCTAACTTCACAGCATGGTTAGCAGTTCACTTTGCTAAATCAAATATTCGCGTGAACGCGATTGCTCCAGGATTCTTTTCAACTGAACAGAATAAAGCATTACTCTGGAATCCAGATGGCACGCCAACCGATCGTTCACGTAAGATTTTAAACAATACTCCAATGGGACGCTATGGTGAACCTGAAGAACTTATAGGCACATTGTTATGGTTATTAGATAATGAAGCATCTGGATTTGTAACAGGTGTTGTCATTCCTGTTGATGGTGGCTTCTCAGCATACTCAGGCGTTTAGGTGATCAATATGACTGAAATATTTCTAAAATCACCAAGACCTGAAGGATTGAATGCTTCTGAAATCAAAGAAGCGATTCAAAAATCACTTGAAGGCAAATCATTAAAGAAAGTATTACTTGTTCCACCTGATTTTACCCGCTTTTATTCGAATGCTGGGATCATTACAAACACGTATTATCATCTTTTAAAAGACTATGCAGAAGTTGACATCTTACCCGCACTTGGAACACATGAAGCGATGACAAAAGCTGAATGTGAAGAAATGTTTGGTGATATCCCTTTTGAAAAATTTATTTATCATAATTGGAGAGAAGATGTTGTTTCCATAGGTGAAGTACCTAAAGTTTTTCTTGAAGAAGTGTCTGAAGGTTTATGGCATGATCCTATCAATGTTGAAATCAACAAACTCATCGTGGATCCATCTTATGACTTAATCGTATCGATTGGACAAATTGTTCCTCATGAAGTTGTGGGTATTGCTAATCACTCTAAGAATTTATTTGTAGGTTGTGGTGGTAAAAATATCATTAACCAATCCCACATGCTAGGGGCCGTTTACGGTATGGAACGTATGATGGGTAAAGATCATACACCTGTTCGTAAGGTGCTTGATTATGCATTAACTCACTTTTTAAACAAACGTCCTGTGTTATTCGTCTTAACAGTTACAACAGCACCAGGTGGCAATACGCAGACACACGGTTTATTTATCAGCGAATCAAGAAAAGGGTTTGAACTTGGTATTGAGTTAGCTCAACAAAAGAATTTAGACTTCCTTGATCGTCCGATTAAGAAGTGCGTTGTCTATCTTGAACCTAAAGAGTTTAAGAGCACCTGGTTAGGTAACAAAGCCGTTTATCGTACACGCATGGCGATTGCTGATGGTGGAGAACTCATCGTTTTAGCACCTGGTGTTACCAAATTTGGTGAAGATAAAAAGAATGATGAACTCATCAGAAAATATGGTTATCAAGGTCGCTTAAAAGTCTTAGAGCTTTTCAATAAGACACAAGAGTTGAAAGATAATATGGGCATCACTGCGCATTTGATTCATGGTTCTTCAGATGGTAGATTTACGGTGACTTATGCCGTGAAAAATATAACTAAAGAAGAGATTGAGTCCGTTCATTTTGAAGCTGCAGATTATGATGAGATGATTAAGCGTTATTCACCTGAAAAGTTAACACTTGGTTGGAACATCATGGATGATGGTGAAGAGATTTATTACATCCCAAACCCAGCACTTGGACTTTGGATTGACAAGAACCGATTTTAATCATGAAGCATCCCTAAATGTGGGATGCTTTTCAATGAAAAACTATGAAAACATAAAAATAATAAAGAGAAATGAGACATTATGAAATTAGCTAACATTACAATTAAAGACATTGTTTTAGCCAGTATGTTTATCGCATTAGGCCTTGTTTTACCCTTTTTAACAGGAAGTAATCCTGAGTTAGGTGGTATTTTCTTACTGATGCACATTCCTGTGCTTATCGCAGGTCTAGTATTAGGTGGGAAATATGGTTTACTCGTTGGGTTAATAACTCCGATCTTAAGAAGTGTTTTAATCGGTATGCCCCCTTTATTTCCAGTCGCTTTAGCAATGATGTTTGAGTTAGGTGCATATGGACTAATCATTGGCATAAGTTATCGTTTATTACCTAAAAAACCAGCATTCGTCTACGTAGCTTTAATCATCTCGCTACTCATTGGACGTGGTGTTTGGGGAGCAGCTGCAGCCATCTTTTATCCATTAGCTGGCTTTGGTTTTACCTTTGATAAGTTTATTGCTGCTGCATTTGTCACAGGCTTACCAGGTATTGCTATTCAAGTTGTTGTCGTACCACTTGTATTTATCTATTTACAAAGAACACATCTATTGGATCGTTAGAAATATGACAAGAAACGAAATTCTGGACAAATTAAACCCTTCAGGTCTTGCATCTAAAGAAGATATGAAACTCTTGATGCATCAGTTTAAAAATGGTTCAAAACAACCATTTTTTACGTATGCGGTAGGTGAATATGTCGGAATTTCATCGTTTCATAAAGTAAGCAAAGATTATGTTTATATTGAACTTGATACGAAAGGTTCATGGATCATATCTAAGAAGACATTAACAAAACTTTGTGAACTTCGTCATCACACAGATGATCACATCTTCTCTGACATCTATCATCAACAAGCTAAAACCTCATTTGTCATCATGCATCATGAGGATATATCACTTTTACCATTGTTATCAAAACTTGATGAACTATCACACGTTCAAGATCAAGTGTTAGTTGCTATGGATGGATTCTCTGCATCTGGTAAAACAACGTTAGGTGAAAAACTTAAAAAGATTTATGATGCGAATCTTGTTCATACGGATGACTACTTTAAGAAAATCACGATTGATCCTAAAGACCCTTTAAGTATACATGGAGCTAACATCGATTTTGATAAAATCAATCAAGAGATTGTGACCCCTTTTATGAATAAAATGGGTTATCACTATCGACCTTTCGATTTTAAACAACATACGCATATGGATCAAGTAAGTATCAATTATCAACCGATGCTCATCATTGAAGGTGCTTATAGTATGCATCCAAAATTATTAGCCAATTATGATTATAAAGTCTTTGTTCAAGTACCTCGCTTCAAAGCGTATCTTCGTATTTATAAGCGCAATGGATTTAAACGGTTACTCAAGTTTATTAAAACGTGGATTCCCAAAGAAATTGCTTATGTCAAAGCGATGGAAATCAAGAATCAAGCTGATCTTATTTTAAAGAGATAACCAATAAAAACGATTTCATAAATAAAGTACTTTCTATCACCCATAGAGTGTGCTACAATAAATGTAATTTCATAACAACTATCAAGAAGACGGGAGAGATATAGCTCGATGAACGTCTACCAACCAGTTTATGTAAACAAGGTGGTAAAGCTATAAACGATGGGACATCAAAGATGACACGCCTATCGTTTCGATAGGTTTTTTTATTGATTTAAGGAGAGTTTGCTATGATTGAACTAAAAGATATTCAACACATATATCATCAAAAACATACATCTTTTCAGGTCCTGAAAGATGTGAATTTAACCATTCATGATCAAGAAATCATTGGTATTGTCGGTTATTCAGGTGCTGGCAAAAGTACATTGATCAGATTGATGAATGGTTTGATTAAACCTACTTCGGGACATGTGATTGTTGATGGTGTCACCATCAATGATTTAAATCGTCAGGAGCTTAATCGAATGCGACAGAGCATGGGCATGATTTTCCAGCACTTCCATTTGGTCTTTTCAATGACGGTTTATCAAAATATTATGTTAGCTTTAAACATCGGGAATTATCCGAAAGAACAAAGTGAAAAACGAGTTCATGAACTTTTGGAACTTGTAGGTTTAAAAGATAAAGCTAAAAGATACCCCGTTGAACTTTCAGGTGGTGAAAGACAGAGGGTTGGTATTGCCCGTGCTCTTGCGAATCACCCTAAGTATTTACTTTGTGATGAAGCGACATCTGCACTTGATCAAAAAACAGCACATGATATTGTTTTATTGCTAAAAGATATTCAAGAAAAAACAGGGATTACAATCATTTTTATCAGTCACCAAATTGATGTTATTAAGGATTTATGTGACCGCATCATCGTGATGAATCAAGGTGTCATCATCGAAGATCAACGTGCGAAAGAACTATTCACAAAACCGTCATCTGATGTCACAAAGGCTTTAATTAAATCATTAATTTATGAACCTAAAGATCAAAGTCAGATGATTTATGAGTTGATCTATGATCATAAAAACAGTGATTCTATGACGTTATCTGAGATGATTAAAACGTTTGATGTGGATGTTAACATCATGTTTGCTAAAACATTGGAATTAAAAGATGAAAATATTGGTTATCTCTATCTTCAAATACAAGGAAAAAGACAAGAAGAAGCTATTAACTATTTAAGAACATGTGGCGTGGAGGTAAACCGTTATGTTTGATTCACATATTAGAAAACTATTTGTTGAAGCCTTAGGTGAGACGTTATTCTTAGTCTTTGGTACAGGTTTATTCGTTTTAGTCATTGGACTCATCATTGGATTTTTCCTTTATGCTTCAGAACCAGGATCTCTTTTTGGAGAAAAACGATCAGTTAAAATTTTTCACCGAATACTCGCTACTGTTAATGACATCGCTCGTTCAATACCTTTCATCATTTTACTGATTTTACTCATTCCAGTGACGAGGGTTTTAGTAGGTACCATGCTAGGTGCACGTGCAGCACTACCCGCACTGATTATCAGTGCCAGCCCCTTCTTTGCACGAGTGGTTCACATGTCGCTTCGTGAAGTATCAAAGGATACCTTAGAAGCATTAGAAGCGATGGGAGCTTCATTACTGATGACCTATAAGGTCATTTTCAAAGAAACTTTATCAGGTTTAGTCTCAGGATTTACACTCACATTAGTGACATTGGTTGGGTTTATGTCCGCTGCAGCGGTTATAGGTGCAGGTGGACTAGCTTATTTAGCATATGAATATGGCAAATTTGGCAACAACTATCCACTAATGTATGTATCGATTGGTACCATTTTATTGATTGTCTTATTGATTCAAGTTACAGGTGACTTTTTTGCAAGAAAACTTGATCACACACAAAAAAAACAGGAGAAAAACATATGAAAAAAATCTTATACATCTTCACCCTTCTTTTTACAGTTATTGGTTTAACAGCTTGCTCAGCTTCAGATGAACAAACACTTAAAGTGATTGCTACAAGTGTGCCTCATGCCGAAATATTAGAATTTGCAAGACCTTATCTACTAGATAAAGGTTATGACTTAGACATCGTGATAACATCTGATTATTACTTACCCAATCCTGCGGTTGCTGCAGGAGATGCAGATGCTAATTTTTTTCAACACATTCCTTTTTTAGATCGTTACAACAGCGAAAATGCAAGTCGTCAACTCGTGATTGCTTCACGTGTACACATTGAACCCATTGGATTATATAGCAAAACTATCACAAGTTTAAATGATATTCCTAATGGAGCAACTGTCTTATTTTCAAATTCAGTTTCTGATCATGGTCGTGCACTCAACTTACTTCGTAGTGCAGGTTTAATTACACTATCTGAATCATTTGATATTTTGTCAACACAAATCAATTTTAATGAAGTGATCACATCTAACCCCAAAAATTTAGTTCTACGAAGTGATGTGGCACCAGATCTCTTAATCTCTGCATACAATGCAAATGAAGCATCGCTTTATATCATTAACTCAAATTATGCACTTGAAGGCGATTTAAATCCTGCAGAGGATTCACTCTTCATTGAATCGACAGTCGATAATCCTTATGTCAATATTGTTGCAACCACCCAAGCTCTGCTTGAATCACCTAAAATTAAAGCATTAATTGAAGTATTAGCTTTACCTGTTGTCAAAGCATACATTAACGAACATTATGCAGGAAGTGTCATTCCAGCATAAGTTCGTCAGAGGATGGATCGAAAGATGCATCCTTTTTCTTTCGTTTACCTTGTCTCGTAAGTCGTTTACATGTTATCATGAGAATGTATTCATATCACTTTACGGAGGATAAACATGATTGGTCATATCAAAGATTTACAAGCTAAAATATTAACAAGTCCAGAAGTTAAGGACGCATCAATTAAAGTCTTAGTTTCACCACAAGAAGGCTGGCAAGGCCATGTCTTAAGAGTTCTAGATGTTGAAAAGGGTGGACATACACCTAAACATCAACATCCATGGTATCATGTCAACTACATCATCAAAGGTGAGGGAGAACTCATGATTGATGGTAAGGTTGAAAAGGTATCAGCGGGATCATATGCATATATTCCAGGCAACACCATCCATCAATTTAAAAATGTTGGGGAAGATACATTTTCATTTATTTGTATTGTTCCAGAGGAAGGGCATAAGTAAGATATTATGCATTAAAAATTAAGGAATGGTGCATGGCATCATTCCTTTTGTCTATGGAACAATATGTGTGATACTATCATGATATTGGGAGGTAAAACATGTTAAAAGCTATCATCTTCGATATGGATGGCACACTCATTGATAGCGATGAACTCGTGCTTAAAATCTATGATATTCTTACTAAAACATATCCACCAAAACACCTATTTGAATCGCTTGATTTAGGTGATGTTTTTGCATCTTCATACCCTGAAGTTTTAAATATGCTATATGATGATGCCAAAGAAGAACATCTAAGTCTCATTCATCAAACACATCAATATTTAAAGCATCGATATCTGAAAGTTTTCCCGGGTGTGAAGGAACTTTTAGAAACACTTAAACAAAAAGGTTACAAACTTGGATTACTTACTTCTGAACTAAGAGATATTGCGTTAGATGAACTCAATATTTTAGGTATTGATCATTTTTTTGATCACATCATCGCATTTGATGATGTCAAAAAGGGTAAACCGAATCCTGAAGGTCTTTTAGACATGATGAACTACTTTAAGTGTCAACGTCATGAAGTTGTTTATATAGGAGATCAAAGATCGGATGGTTTAGCCGCAAAACAAGCTTCTGTGTATAGTATTCTTATGGATTGGCATCACGCAAAACCTTTAGCATACCAACAGTTGTTTTCACATGTAGCTCATCAACATCATGACGTGTTAAAAATCATTGATTTTCTTGAAACATCGTTCATTATAATGCCTCAACATAGCGGTTTAAGAATTGTTCAGTTTACGGATCTTCATCTCATGCACGATGAAAAGGACATACTTACCTATCAACTCATAACAGACATGATTAACCACGTGAAACCTGATTTTATTGTTTTTACAGGTGATCAAACAATGAGTGAGAAAGCTGTTTTTCTATATCAGGAATTAGGCTTATTTATGGATGAATTCAAGATCCCTTATACGTTTGTCTTTGGAAATCATGATAGTGAACATGGTATCACCTATCAGATGTTAATTGATGCGATTAGTAAATCAACAACATCGATGTTTCATCAAGGTCCTAAGCATTTAGGTTATGGTAATCATCTGATCAGAATTGAAAATGAACATCATCAATGTCTTTCAACACTCATCATGCTAGATACACATGTTGATGATACCTATATGATGAATGGACAACCCACATGGGGTTATGGTATGCTATCAGAAGATCAAATTAACTGGTATGAACAGATGACAAGGATTTATCCAGTTCCACATCTTGTTTTCTTTCATATACCCATTTATGAGGTTAGAGAGGCTAAAAAAGAATGTGGTGAATACTTAGAAAATGCGTCAACACCACCTGTAAAAAATAGATTTTTAGATGTAGCAAAAAACCACCGAGCTAAAGGCATGTTCTATGGTCACGATCACTACAATGATTTTATCTATCATGAAGATTCTGTCTTAATGGCTTATGGCAGAGTAAGTGGTCACTATGATTACGGTACGCCAGGGTTTCCTAAAGGCGCACGTGTGATAGAACTCGATCAACATTTAAACCTTAAAACCTATGTGATTCTTCATCTAGACATTAAAAAAACATGATCAATTGACCATGTTTTCTTTTTTTATTTAAGTAATTTTCTGATTAACGCTTCTTTTTTCTTTGAATAAGGTGGATAAGTAATTGGTAAATCCAACCAGGTGCTACGTTTGATATAACCCTTCATATGCGAGAAGACTTCAAATGAATATTGACCATGATAAGCACCCATACCGGATGCGCCTACACCACCAAATGGGAGATAAGGATTGCTGACATGCATCAACGCATCATTATAAGCACCACCACCAAAAGAAATTTTCCTCCATATCTTTTGGTAAAGGTCTTTTCTCTTAGAAAACAAATAAAGCGCTAAAGGTTTTTCCTTTGTTTTAAGTAGTTCGATGAGTTGATCTTCATTATCATAGGAAAGAACAGGTAGAATTGGACCAAATATTTCTTCCTGCATGACAGGATCATCCCATGAAACATCCTTTAAAACCGTAGGACTAATATGTAATTTTTCAGCATCGATACGATGATTGTTGGTGACCTTTTGTTTGTTGATTAAATTTAAAAGACGGTTAAAATGTCTTTCATTGATAATGGTTCCAAACTCATCATAATTTTGATAAAAAGCTATAATGACGTCGTTTAATTCTTTAATGAACTGATCATGAATTTTCTGATGGGCATAAATATAATCAGGAGCGATACATGTTTGACCAGCGTTCGTGAATTTAGCGAAAGCTATACGGCGTGCTGCCACCTTGAGGTTAGCTGTATGATCAATGATGGTTGGGCTTTTCCCACCCAATTCAAGTGTGACAGGTGTTAAGTGTTTAGCTGCAGCTTCATAAACGATTTGGCCAACCTTGGTACTACCGGTGAAGAAAATATGATCAAAGGGTAATGATAAAAGTTCACTTGTAACTTCTTTTTCACCTGCAAAAACTTTTAAGTAAGCTTCATCAAAATGATCATTGATCAATTTGAGAAGTACCTTTTCGGTTTCCTTAGCAAATTCAGAAGGTTTTAAAATAGCAGTATTACCCGCTGCAATCGCACCAATTAACGGCTCAATAATCAGTTGGAATGGGTAATTGTATGGACCGATAATTAAAACAGTACCCTTGGGTTCTGGATAAATAAATGAAGATGTATTGAGTTGATAAAATGGTGTTTTAACACGTTTGGGTTTCATCCATTTTTTAAGGCTTTTTTTCACTTTTTGAATAGAGTGAAGACTAAATCCAATTTCAGTTGTATAAGCTTCAAAAGAAGATTTATTCAAATCCTTTTTGAGTGCACGCATGATATCATCTTCGTATGTTACGATAAGATTATATAATTGTGTTAATTTTTCGATGCGGTAATCATATGCTTTTGTTTGATCAGTTAGAAAAAATGCTTTTTGTTTAGCAAAAACGTCTTTCATAGACTCAACCCCTTTGAGATTTATTATAACATGAAGCAGTAGATAAAGTGGGCTATATGATGTTATAATAAAACAGGTGATTTCAATGAAGAAAGTTATCGTTATTGGTGGTGGAGCCTCTGGTTTAATGGCGGCAATCACTGCGAAGAAACAACAAGCAGATGTCTTAATTTTAGAACGAAATAACAAATTGGGCAAAAAAATACTAGCTACCGGAAACGGACGGTGTAATTTTACCAATGTGGATGCGACAGAAATGCATTATAATCATCCTTATTTTGTTAAACCTGTTTTTGAACAAATGAACCCTAAAAAGACTGTGTCCTTTTTTGAAACGTTAGGTATTGTACCTAAGGTTGAAGACGAAGGAAAAACATACCCTCTCTCTGAACAGGCATCATCCATCGTTGATGTTTTAGTATATGAAGTTGAACAGCTCAATATCCCTGTGATCTATGAAGCTAAAGTGATCAAGATCGAAAAGCGTGATCAATTTGTAATCACATTAGAAAATGAGACGTCTTATGAAGCGGATAGCGTTGTTATTGCAACCGGAGGTATGGCAATGCCAAAAAGTGGTAGTGATGGTATTGGGTATACCCTTGCACAATCATTAGGTCATAAAGTCACCTCGATCTTTCCTGCACTTGTCAAACTCGAACTTGAAAGCCCTTATTTAAAAGCTATGGATGGTGTGAAGTTTCCTGGAACAGTTGAACTCATGCATCAAGGCGTATCACTGCAAAAAGAATTTGGTGATGTCTTATTTACTAAATACGGTATCAGTGGTCCCACCATATTACAATTATCTCGTAGAGCTAATGCCTTACTTCAAGATCAACAACCTGTATCTGTTAAAGTTATCCTAGTTCAAACGTTAGATCAGCGTGATATCGCCAAACGTTTTCAAATGTTAAAAGATAAATCGATTGAATTTAGTTTGATAGGTTTGATACATAAGCGTATTATTCATCCCTTGTTGAAAGAAGCTGGCATAGAGCCTCATCAAGCGGTTAGAAATGTTCCCAAAGACAAGATGAATCAACTCATCCGTCTGTTATTCGACTGGGAATTTAACATCATTGGATCTAAAGATTTTGATGATGCTCAAGTGACTGCAGGTGGCATTGATATCAAGGATATCAACCCTCAATCACTTGAATCAAAATTAATCAAAGGATTATTTTTCTGTGGTGAAGTATTAGACATCGACGGTTTGTGTGGTGGTTATAATCTTCAATGGGCATGGTCATCCGGCTATGTCGCAGGAAAATATGCATCAAAACTTATCTGAGCCCTATAGGCTCTTTTTATTTAAGAAATTCTTAAGAATTGTGAAGAAAATTTGTACTATTTTTGTGCTAAAATGACGATAAAGACAATATGTTAGGTAGATGGCATGGAAAAATTTCTAAAAGAACTTTTTCACCTACAAGATGATATTGAGCGCTTTGATGCTTATCACGATTTCATTGGTAGTATGGATATCGCGATGTGGCACATGGACATGACTAAAGGTGTTCTGACGCCTTATTTTGGTCTTGAAAAGCTTTTAGGATATCAAGATATGGCACAACTCACATCTTCTGAATTTTGGCAAAACCAGTGGCATCCTGATGATAAAGAATTGATTTTAAAGGGTCTTCATACATGTTTTGAAGATAAGAAAACAGAGTTTGATATTATACATCGCATCAAGCATAAACTGGGTAATTACCTATGGTTTTACACAAAAATAAAGATTGATTATCATGAAGGTGAACAACCATCATTTGTAGCTGTCAGTATCAACATTGACAAACTCTATGATAAAAGACAAGATCTGATCATAGAAAAAGAAACCTATTCAACCTTCTTGAAAGCAACACAAGCAGCAACCTGGATATGGAATGTACAAACCAATCAAACAGTTTTTGATGAACGATGGGCTCAAATGTTAGGCTATACATTAGAAGAGTTAAGTCCTGTTGATCTCGTCACATGGGAAAGTCTTGTTCATCCAGATGATCTTGAACTTGCTTATAAACAAATCAATCAAGCTTTTCTCAATCCTTCATCCTATTATGTTGTAGAGTATCGAATGAAACATAAAGATGGACATGATATTTGGATCTCCGATCGTGGCCAAGTCATATCATGGACAGCTGATCATCAACCCCTACAAATGGTAGGTATTCATTTAGACATTACAGAGATGAAACGTCTTGATATGGAAATGCGTCAACGTGAAAAATATTATCGTTATTTAATTGATAGTAGTTATGACATCATTTATACACTTGATGTTGAAGGGCGTATCACATTTGCATCATCAGCATGGCAACGTATTTTAGGACATGACATCGAAGAGACGAAAAAACATACATATCGTGATTTTATACACCCCACAGATGATAAGCGTCTCGATTCATTTTTCTCTCATATCTATCGCACACAAAAAGCATTCGAAATTACTGAACTACGGTTAAGAGATCATAAAAACCATTATAAGTGGTTTAATACAAGTGCTTCACCTATGACAGATGAACAAGATCATGTCATTGGATTTGTTGGTACATTGCGTGACATTACGCAGCATAAAGAGTTAGAAAATCAACTTTCACTCGAACGTGATCTATTTAAAAAAACGTTGTTGTCGGTAAGCGATGCAGTAATTTCAACAGATCACCAAGGAAAGATTGCTGTCATCAATTCAAACGCATTGAAACTTATAGGTGTTTTAGAAAACGATGTGGTACACCAACCATTATGGTCTGCATTAAATATCTATTTTGAAGATGAAGAAGACATACATGAGACGATACTCAAAACTAAAAAAGAAATGTATATCCCTTATGCAACCTTGCTGAATAAAAAAGGAAAACGACTTGATATCGAAATGAGTATTTCACCGATTAGAGATCAAGGTAAAAGACAAGAAGGTGTCGCTATTGTCTTCAGAGATATTTCTGATAAACTTAAGAAACAAAAAGAAATCGAATTTCTGAGTTATCATGATTATTTAACAGGTTTATATAACAGACGGTATATGGATCAAGCGATTCAAGATTTAGATAAAGATCGGTATTTACCGTTAGGCTTTATGGTTTTTGATGTGAATAATTTAAAAGAAATGAATGATGAACACGGACATCAAGCTGGTGATGACTTGCTTAAAAAAGTGTGTCGGTTAATCGAATCATCTATCGAATCTAAAGACATCTTAGGACGCATGGGCGGAGATGAATTCTTACTTGTACTTCCTAATACAGCAGAAGATGACGTATACACACTCAAACACAAGTTGATCGATGCGTTTGATCAAGAAGAATTCAGAAGCACCAAATTATCAGTCGCTTTAGGTTATGCGATTAAAACAAATGCAGATGATGATGTGTATTACATCATGAAGGTTGCCGATGATTTTATGTATTATCACAAACGATCAAAAAATGTCTAAATACGGGATGGATATCCATCCCTTTTTTATTTTTGTGCTATAATCATCTTGGTTTTCAGGGGGTCACTATGAAAATTAAGGCACTTTTATTATTAGTCATCATTTACATCAGTTTCATCGCATTAGGTTTGCCTGATGCCCTTTTAGGATCTGCGTGGAACTTAATCCGCATGGATTTAAACACATCTTTACAGACGTTAGGTGTTATGACGGTAACCGTCTACATTTTTTCTATCCTATCGACATTTAATGCGCCACGCATTTTAAGATGGTTCCAGACCAAATGGATTACATTTATTAGTATTTTGGCAACTGGTATTGCACTCGTTTTAATCAGCCGTGTGACATCTTTTTATCATATGCTTTTCTTTGCATTACCACTTGGAGCAGGTGCAGGTGCTATCGATGTCTCACTCAATCATTATCTAGCATCACATTACAAAGCTAAACATATGAATTATCTCCATTCATTCTACGGTGTTGGTGTGACACTAGGACCAACGATTATGGCCTATACACTTCGCGAAGAACAATGGCGGTTAGGGTATGTCATCGTTGGATCGATTTTAGTTGTGATTGCACTTTTTGTACTTTTCTCATTTAAATTATGGAAAAAAGAAGATCACGAAGAACGACAAGAAAATCACCGCAAGGTGACTATTAAAGATATCTTAAAGACAAAAGGTGCTTTAGAAAGTATTTTCATTTTCTTAATCTATGTTCATATTGAATCATTGAGTGGTGTTTGGGTAGCAAGTTACTTCTTTATTGAAAAAGGAGTTAACTATGCAACAGCAGCCTTATTTACAACAACCTTTTATCTTGCTCTCACTGTTGGAAGACTTTTAAGTGGTTTTTTATCTAACCGACTTAAACCGAATGTTTTAGTTAGAATTGGTGAAGCACTCCTCCTTATTTCTGGAGTTCTCATGCTGATTAAGTTTAATACTGTTTGGGTTTATTTTTTCATCGTCTTTATCTTTGGTTTAGGTGCAGGTCCTATTTTCCCAAACATGATGTTTATGAATTCTCATGTTTTTGAAAAACATAAGTTAAGTAAAATCATCAGTCTTCAAATGGGGATAGGTTATATGGGGTTTGGACTGCTCACACCTCTTGTTGGATTATTCTTTGGAAAAGTTAGTATTTTCTATTATCCCTTTTTCATCACACTGATGAGTTTCATTCTGATCTTAATTACAATGTCATATCGAAAGCATACACAACATCTGAATGATTCGATAGGTATTTAGTATACAAAAAACGTCACACATCGTGACGTTTTATTTTTCATTATTCAATAGCTTCTAAATTACTCATGTGTACTAAAAACTGCTTTTTATTCATATCTTGAATTAACGCTGCATAGCCACGATGAATATAAAGAATTTCATAGTGGTTATTGAGAACAATTTCATCAATCTCTTGTATCGGATAAGCACGATACCCCTCAACAAAACTGATGAACCGTTTAGGAATAATTCTTTTTTTACTGTAGTAACCTTTACCCCAAATGAATAAAGGTAACCGGATATTTTTATGAAAGTAAGTTGGATAATGTAATTTGTTATCCAAAGTGACCACTTTGAATTTACCCTGCATACATAAGCGGTAGTTTTCTCTGATGCGTGTGATGGTTAAATACCAAAATCCGATGGTACCGATAATAAAGATAATCAGTCCTTCTGAGAAGATGTGATTATAGAGCATTGCTAAATATGCAAATGCAACAAGAGCAATCATTTCGATTAAAACAAAAAAGATGATGCTTGCATAATAGGATTTTCTAAGTTTATCTATGATCATGACTTAACCCCCTTACACTCTTTATACGAGAAAATAGTTGATTTTATTGGAAAAAATATTATTTTTGAAGTATTGAAGTTCAAAGTATTCTATAATGTTAATAAAGGATGTGATGATATGCTTCAATCTAACAGTAACACATCGGCAGCGAAGGTTCAACGAATATACTTTATGGTTTCTTGGTCCATGGTGTTAATCAGTTCGGTCTTATTTATCCTAGGCTATAGCTTCACCAAAGCTGTCCAAAGTGCACCACGCATCATCTTATTATTTGCTACCTATTTTTTATATTACCATTTGGCACATATCATTTTTGGTATCGGTTCTCTCTTTTATTATATAAGACTTATTCGAAAAAAACTTATTTCTATGAAAATTACTAAAACTATTTTTGGAATTCTTTTCACACCAGTCAGTGCCATCATACTTTATATGGCAATACTTTTGTTAGCGTTATCAAATTGTTCTGGATCATAAAATACTTCCTAAAGCATTTAAAATTTTTTTGATTGTGTTATACTTCTATTGTTATTAACGATTAGGAGGGCTTTTTATGGATGCCATTATCAGAGTTGATCATCTCGTTAAGAGTTATGGGGAAATTAAAGCAGTTCAAGATATTTCTTTTCTTGTTAGAAGAGGAAGTCTTTTTGCTTTTTTAGGACCCAACGGTGCTGGAAAATCAACCACGATTAACGTGATGACAACACTACTCGATGCTGATTCAGGTCAAGTTTACTTAAACGAACGAACTGAAGAAGCCTATTTCAGACAAAAAATAGGAGTCGTATTTCAAGGTAATGTCTTAGATGATGACTTGACAGTCAAAGAAAATCTCATTCTTCGTGGCGCACTTTACTTAAATTCAAAGAAAGCTGTTAAAGAACGCTATGATGAATTATGTGAATATCTTCATCTAAATGAATTTGAAAATCAACGATTTAAAACGTTATCAGGTGGTCAAAAAAGAAGAGCTGAAATTGCAAGAGCACTCTTTTCAAATCCAGAAGTTTTATTGCTGGATGAACCAACAACAGGGTTAGACCCAGAAACACGGCAATTGGTGTGGAAAGTCATTGAAGACTTAAGAACTAATAAACACATGACTATCTTTCTAACAACGCACTATATGGAAGAAGCAGCGAATGCGGATCATGTCGTGATTATCAATAAAGGTGTCATCGTTGCTGAAGGTACACCAGCACAATTAAAAGATAAGTATTCTCAAGACAGATTAAAGATTGTTCCTCGAGATAAACAAAAGATGCGTGACTTCTTAGATTCAAACAAACGTTTTTATCAAAAAATAGCTGATCAATTTGTCATTCCTGTCGAAGACAGTCAAGAAGCTATCAAGCTGATTGATCTAATCAGAGATAATATTTTACAGTTTGAAATGATTCAAGGAACCATGGATGATGTTTTCATTGAAGTGATTGGAGGCGACATTCATGAATGATTTAATGAGTTTAGTTAAACGTAATACACTTGCATTTTTAAGAGATAAAGCAGCAGTGTTCTTTTCATTCTTATCAGTCATTATTTTATTAGCTCTCTATTTCTTATTTATCGGTAAACAATATACCTCTGATTTAACGATGGTATCTAATGATATGAAGATCTTTCTATCCGTTGGTGTCATCATGGGTGGTGTTCTTGTTATTAATACCGTATCACTATCTCTAGGTGTCATGGGTAATATTATCACTGACCTTCAGTTTAAACGTCTTGATGCGTTTTTAGTAACACCTGTTAAACGTTATAAGATCATCTTATCTTATTACATCACTTCGATTATCGTAACTGTTGTTTTAACACTTGTTATGTGGTTCTTAACCGTCCTTTATGTCGGTATATTCTCTGGTTATTGGTATACATTCTTAACTATCATTAAGGTTTCGGGCTTACTGATTTTCTATACGTTTATTTCAGCAACTTTAATGATCTTTTTAACCACGATTTTAAAGAGTGTGAATGCATTTGGTGCATTATCTGGGGTTTTAGGCACTTTTATTGGTTTTATCAGTGGGATTTACATGCCATTATTTGTTTTAGGAAAATCGATGGTTTATGTCGCATCGTTGGTTCCTTTTACACATATGACCATTCTATTAAAACAAGTTTTATTGAAAGAACCATATGCCTTACTACCTGGAGAAATGGTTGATGAGATTTCAGGTTTTTATGGAACAAATGAAGTGGGTGTATTAGGACAAGATGTCAATCTCTTCTGGATTTTACTTGTTTCACTTTTATTATCTTTCCTACTTCTTTATTTTGCATATCGCAACATGAGTAGAAAGATGACAAAATAACCTATTATTTCATATCGATCAAAAGATTTAAGAGCTTTCTTTCGAACCTATCGAAAAAGCTCTTTTTTTTATATCAAAATCATATCAAATGGAAAAATCCAACATGATGACTATGATATATCACGTAGTTTGTAAAATGAACTATTAAAAAG